>JAUZFY010000272.1 GCA_030840185.1 Microbacteriaceae bacterium
CGCAGCCGATGCGTCGAAGCAGGTAGCCGGTACCGTGAAGGATCAGGCGTCCAACGTCGCGTCCGAGGCGAAGTCGCAGGCGAAGAATTTGATGGACCAGACCAGGTCCGAACTTCGGGATCAGGCCGGAGTCCAGCAGCAGCGGGTGACCGATGGCCTTCATTCGGTCAGCGACGAGCTCCAGCGCATGGCGTCCAGCTCCGAGAACCCGGGCCTCGCTTCCGATCTCGTTGGCCAGGCATCATCGCGCATCGACGGCATCGCATCCTGGCTCGAGGCGCGCAACCCCGGTTCGCTCCTCGAGGAGGTCAAGCAGTTCGCCCGTCGGCGTCCCGGGACCTTCATCGCGATCGCGGCCGGTGCGGGCATCCTCGCGGGGAGGTTAACCCGTTCTGTTGCCAGCGGGGCACCGGACTCTTCGCCAATGCGACAGAATGCTGCCGTCCCCGAGGACAGCACCTACGTCGGTTCAGCCGACGCGACCCAGACCTTCGGGCCCGGTGCGGCTCAGCACCCATCCCCGACCAGGAGCGACGTCGGCGCGTACCCCTCCGACGCTGACTTCGACCCGAGCGTGTCAGTCGATCGCAACCGATTCGCGGAGCCCGGATCATGACCGACATCCCAACGCCCTCGGAGCAGAAGGCCTCCACGACCTCTCTCGGCGACCTGCTCGGCGAGGTCACCCGTGACATGTCGACGCTCCTTCGGCAGGAAATCGACCTCGCGAAGGCAGAGCTGTCGGAGACCGCGAAGCGTGCAGGCAAGGGGGCGGGTCTCGCGGGAGCCGCGGGATATGCGGCGCTCATGGCCGTGTTCTTTCTTTCTGTCGCGCTCTGGTGGGCCCTCGGTCACCTGATCGACAACGGCTGGTCGGCCGTCGTCGTCGCGGTGATCTGGGCAATCATCGGCCTCGTGCTCTACCTCAGGGCGAGAAAAGAACTGAGAACAGTCAGGGGCGCACCGCAGACGGTCGACTCCTTAAAGAAGATTCCCGAAACACTCAAAAAGAATGAGGAAAACCGATGAGCGACTCCCCAGACCGGATCCGGGCGGATATTGAAGCGACCCGCCGAGAACTCGGTTCCGACGTAGACGCGCTCGCCGACAAGGTGACCCCGTCGAAGATCATGGACAGGCAGGCGAGCAGGGTACGAAACGCCTTCTCGAGCGGTAAGGATCGACTGATGGGCACGGCGAGCGAAGCGAAGGAGAAAGTTATGGGATCGGCAAGCGACGCCGCGTCGTCGGCAAGCGATACAGTCTCTGACGCGTCGCGGCGTGCCGTCGAGAAAGCACAGGGCAACCCGATCGCTGTCGGGCTCATCGCCTTCGGCGTCGGGTTACTTGCCGCTTCTCTCTTTCCGGCAAGCAACAAGGAAAAGGAGCTCGCCGAAAACCTCAAGGACGCGGCGGAGCCGCTCATGAACGAGGTTGGAGAAGCTGCCAAGCAGGTCGGCGAAAACCTCAAGGAGCCGGCGCAGGAGGCGGCGAGCGCCGTCAAGGACGCGGCCACCGATGCCGCCGGAACGGTGAAGTCCGATGCGACCTCGGCCGCGAGTGACGTTACCCAACGCGCCAACCAGGCACGAGACTCCGTCTGACCGGCACTTTTCGGAACAGAACGGCAGTCTCCAGACTTCGGGGGGACTGCCGTTGTGTTCCGGCGCGCGGCCATCTAGTGCGGCGCGCTGAAGAATTCGATGAGGACCGGCGCGAGAATGCCCTGATCAACCGCGTGATTCTGCCCCTCGATCGTCACGCGACTGGCGCGCGGCACGGCGGCGACCAGAGCATCCGATGCCCTGCTGGCCCACTCCGGGCTGGCTCCCCCATCGATGGCGAGCGTCGGGACCGAAATGACGGCGAATCGGTCGCTGGGCAGAACGCCATCACCGGCGAGGGCAAGGTCGTACCTCAGCGTGGGAGCGGTGGCAACCATCCCGGCCCAGAACGGAGCGCCCGTGATCCACTGGATGGCGTTGTCGTCCATTCCGGTGAGCCGCATGAACCGCTCGGCCGCGAGTTCCGGGTCGCCGGCGTCGAGCGCGTCGACGACGCCGCCGTCGGCGACCGCTGACCCCGGCTGGGTGGTGTACGGGGGCTCGAACGCCGCAACCTTGGAAACCGGCAGTCCGGCGGCCGCTGACTCGAGGGCCAGAATCGCCCCAGAGGAGTGCCCGTAGATCATGGCCGGGCCTCCGATCGCGCCGATGAGGGCAGCAACATCCTCTACCTCGCGCTCGACGGCGTAGGTGGCCGCATCCCTGCTGTCGCCGCGTCCGCGTCGATCGAAGGAGACGACGGAGAACTGCTCCCCCAAGAGGCTGACGAGCGGATACGGTGAAAGGCGCGTATTGAAGGCTCCGCCGATGACAATCACCGGGCGACCCTCGCCGACAACGTCATAGGCGATCTCTGTTCCATCTGGGGAGCGAACCAGTGCTGGCATGACTCTTGCCCTCTTCCGATGTGCGGTGTGCGGTGCGCGGTGCGCGGTGTGCATGACTGTACTGGACTCTGTCGTTGGCTCAGCAGATCCGCCCGATTGTTGGTGCGCAATCGCCCCACGTCCGCCTATTGTTGGCGAGTGATCAAGGCCTACTCCGCACAGCAACTCCGCGGCGCCGAGGCGCCGCACCTCGATGCCGGTGAACCCCTCATGAGGCGTGCCGCCGCGGGCCTCGCCGACGAGATCCGCCGACAGCTCGAGGGCACGCTCGGCCCGATTCTGCTGCTTGTCGGTTCCGGGAACAACGGAGGCGATGCCCTCTTCGCCGGTGCGGAGCTCGCCCGCGACGGAACGACAGTGTGGATCGTGCAGACATCGGATCGCGTACACGAGGAAGCGCTCGCCGCGGCGATCGATGCGGGCGCCGTTGGCCGCGATTCCGCGGAGGTTGGTGCGCTCGCGTCCCGGGCGGTCGTGGTCGTCGATGGCGTGCTCGGCACGGGCACTAGCGCCGACCCGACCCTGCGGGGTGTGGCGAGGAAGATCGTCAAAGCCGTGATGGCCGCGACCGAAAGCGCGACAGTCGTCGCCGTCGACATCCCGAGCGGGATCAACCCGGACGACGGGTCGGCGCCCGACCCGGTAGTGCTCGCCGCCGACGTGACCGTGACCTTCGGCGGGTACAAGGCCGGCCTGCTCATCGCACCGGGGTCGATTCTCGCCGGTCGGGTGCGCCTGATAGACATTGGTATCGCCGACGACCTGGACGCACTCGAGCCGCTTCTCGTCGTGCCGTGAGGAACCGAGCGTCGCGTCCCAGCCGACTTAACCCGTATGGAGAACGACCATGACTGACAGATTGACCATCACCCGCACCTTCGCCGCGCCGCACCGCGCGAGCTCGTATACGCGGCGTGGACCCGACTTACGCCGCCAGCCGGCTGAAGCTCGTCACCACGGCGGATATGTCGTCCTTGTCGTGTCCGGAGTTGCTTGTGCTCGCCAAGGCGTCTCGCAGCGGAATGAGCAGACGATCGGACGCACTCGTGTCGCGGATCGCATCGATCATGAGGCCTACATCCTTAAGCAGCCCGTCCACACCAAATGCCGGGGTGAAGTCTCCGGCAATCATCATGGCGCCCTTGAGCTGGAGGTACGGCGTATCCGACGCGCCGCCGGCGATGGTCTGAGTGAAGAGCGCGGGATCGACGCCAAGCGCCTCGCACATCGCTATCGACTGCGCGGCTCCGGCGGTGATCGAGGCGACCCACGCGTTGCAGGCGAGCTTAAGCCCACTCGCGGCGCCGATTTCGACGCCAACGTTGACCGTCTTCGACCCGATAGCATCGAGAACGGGCCTGAGTCTCTCGATGAGGGGCTGCTCCCCGGAGACGACAACCGTGAGGGTGCCTGTCTCAGCCGGCTTCTTCGTGCCGACAACCGGGGCATCCACTATCGCTACCCTGCTCGCCGCGGCGAGTTCCGCGAGCCGACGGATGCCAGCGGGCCCGACCGTCGCGCTCTGCATCCACACGGCCCCGTCCGGCATCGCGCCGAGGAATTCGGCCGCTTGTTCGCTCACTGCCGCCTCGTCGAACAGCATCGTCAACACAACGTCGGCGTCTCGCACCGCTTCGGTGGGTGACGGGGCTATCCGGGCGCCTGCGGCCTCGAGAGGTACAGCCTTTTCGAGGTGACGATTCCAGGCCGTCACATCGATCCCCTCTCTCAGAAGGCTGCGGACGATGCCCGCTCCCATCGTTCCCGTCCCCAGCACTGCTACCCGCATGTCGTCCTCCAAGTTGTGTACTTATCACGATAGGCGCCCCCCGCTGGGGGAATGGTGAGCCTTCCGATCGGCCACGCTACGCCCGGCACCATGGGGACTGGGTGAGCGTCGCGCCCGCTGCCGCTCTGAACCGCAACCACTGTGAACCGGTGCCGTTGTGAACCCGCCGCCGATCCTCGGCCGATCCCTCGTGCACAAGGCCTGTGTTTCCGGCCCGTTGAGCGATAGCCTGACGGATGTGTCTGCCCGATCGGACGCCTACCGAAATCCGCTGGAACGGGCGCAGGTTCACTCCGAGGAGTGGCTCGCGTCGCTATCGTCGCGGTCGGTCGGCCCGCGCGAAAGCATCGACGATCTTGCCTTCTCCGGGCCAATCCCCGAGGGGCCGACCGACGCCGCGGCGGTGATCGACGAACTTGCTCGGCTGGCCGAACCGGGGCTGATGGCGATGCCATCCGGTCGGTTCTTCGGATGGGTTATTGGCGGAACGCTGCCAGCTGGCATGGCCGCCGACTGGCTCGTGACCGCGTGGGACCAGAACGGCGCAATGCGCTATGCCACTCCGGCGACCGCGGCGATCGAGGAAGCGGCCGGCAGGTGGGTGGTCGATTTGCTCGGTCTTCCCGCCGGATGCGACGTGGGCTTCACCACCGGCGGCACAATGGCGAACTTCGTCGGTCTCGCCGCCGGGCGGCAGGAGGTGTTGCGCCGGGCCGGCTGGGACCTGAACTCCGACGGCCTCTACGGAGCGCCGCGATTGCGTGTCTTCGCCGGTCGGGAGCGGCACGCATCCGTGGACCTCGCACTGCGCTACCTCGGCCTCGGAGCCGCCGAGCTGATCGACGTCGACAGCGAAGGGCGCATTCTTCCCGGTGCCCTCGCCGAGGCGATGCGTGACGTCAGCGGTCCGGCCATTCTGTGCCTCCAGGCCGGCAACCTGCACTCGGGCGCGTTCGATCCGATGCGGGAAACCATCGCGATCGCGCACGAGCATGGTGCCTGGGCCCACGTCGATGGCGCCTTCGGGCTGTGGGCGGCCGCGAGTCCGCTCCTTCGCGAGCACGTGGATGGGCTGGACGCTGCCGATTCCTGGGCGACCGACGCCCACAAGACGCTCAACGTGCCCTATGACTGCGGGCTTGCGATCGTCGCCAATCCGGATGCCGTGCGCTCGGCATTCGGCGTGCACACGAGCTATCTCATTCAGGACGAACAAGGGCCGGCCGACCCGTTCGAGAAGGTGCCGGAGATGTCTCGTCGCGCCCGCGGACTCCCGGTCTGGGCCGTGCTGCGCTCCCTCGGTCGCGCCGGAACGGTTGCCCTGGTGGACGGACTCGTGGCCAACGCGAAGGCCCTGAGCGCGGGACTCTCGGCCCTCCCCGGCGTCGAAGTGCAGAACGAGGTCGTTTTCACGCAAGTGTGCCTCAGCTTCGGCGATGACGAGACGACTCGCCTTGTGACCACACAGCTCATCGCCGACGGCATCGTATGGATGTCCGGTTCGCGCTGGCGCGACCGTGACGTCCTGCGGATCTCGGTGAGCAACTGGTCGACCGACGCCGACGACGTTGCCCTCGCAATAGCGGCCGTAGAGAGTGCCCTGACCAAGGTCCGCGGCTAGCGCGGACTCAGCCGCACCGATGTAATCTTCGTTGTTGCCCCATCGCCCTGAGCCGACGCAGCAGGATCATTGACCGGGCAAGAGGTCAGGTTTACCGTGACTCGCACAGCTGCCCGCGACTCATCCGAGAGGTTCCCATGGCACATTTCCGTCTTTCGTCGGTACGAAAAGCGGGGTTCGCCTGAGCACGCCAGCTGAAGTCGCACTGCCAGCGCGCTCGGGGCGCGATTCGAAGCGGGCCCCACTGACAGTCGCGCTGTTGATGGTCCGTGGCCTTCCGACTTGGGTAGTGCTTCTCGGCCTGTACGCGCTGTCTCGGGCGATCAGCACCGGGATGCTCGCCGGGGCCTATCTACTGTCCCACGGCTGGTCATTAGCGAACGTCGACGGCTCCCCCGGATTCCTCGGCTTCCTCCTTTCCTGGGACGGAAAGTATTACGAACAGATCGCCGCGGCCGGCTACCCGACCCATCTGCCGGTCAATGGTGACGGAAGCGTTGCCAAGAGCCCCTGGGCGTTCCTTCCCCTGTTTCCGGCGATGGTGCGCGGAGCGGCTGGCCTCGGATTTGACCCCAGACTGGCCGGCGTGCTCGTGGCGGTCGCATTCGGGTTCGCGGCAACGGTCGCACTGCATCGGCTGCTGTTGCCGAAATTCGGGCCGAAGACCGCGCTGTGGGGTGCCCTCTTCTTCTGCTTCGGCCCCATGTCGTTTGTGCTGCAGGTGGCCTACGCCGAGGGCGTTTTCCTCTTCTTCATGTTCTCGGCCCTCGGTGCCATGACGGCGAAACGCTACCTGCTCATGATTCCGTTTGCCGTTGGTGCGGCGTTCGCGCATCCCGGTGCCATCGCACTAGCCGCGGCCCTCGGCATCCACATACTGCTTCGCTTGCGAGAGCCCTTCCCGCTCCGCGAACGACTCACGGCTGGGGTCGCGCTCGTCGTGATCACCGTGGCGGGATTCGCCTGGCCCGTTGTCGCCGCCGCCATCACCGGCAATCCGAGCGCCTATTTCGACACCGAACTGGCCTGGTGGCGCGACTACATCAGCGTCGCGCATTTCCTTCCGTTCACGCCCTGGTTCACATTCGCCGGGCACTATTGGGGGCTGTTCGGGGTCGCGCTCGTCGTCTTGGTGCTCGCAGCCATTGCGTGGTGGCTAACTCGGCCGTCGGCGCGGGCCCTCGGCCCGGACCTGATCGGGTACGCCGCAAGCTACGCCGCATACCTGGTTGCGGTGTTCCTCCCCCAGCAGAGCCTGTTCCGGATGCTGCTTCCGCTGTCCCCGCTGCTCGGTGCGCCGGCGCTTTCCCGCACCCCACGTAGTCGCCGCCTCACCCTCTCGGTCTGCGTGCTTCTCCAACCCGTGGCCATCCTGATGCTCTGGGTGATCTGGCCGCCGTAGGCAGCCCGAATGCTTCTTGGGGGCCACATGCTTCTTGCCAGCAATGTCAAGCGGTGAACCGGCGGCCATAGGGCGCGTAACTTTCTCAGACACAAATGGTGCCGGTGCGGCGCCAAGACGAGTGCCGGACAAACGAGAAAGGACGGACATGACCAGGGCAAGAGACATAATGACTCCGGACGCGGAATGCGTGGGCGAAAATGAAACGCTTGAAGTCGCCGCCCGCAAGTTACGCGACCTCGACGCTGGTTCACTCCCCATCTGCGGCGAGGACGGCAAGCTCAAGGGCATGCTGACCGATCGCGACATTGTGGTGAAGTGCATAGCCCAAGGCGGCGACCCAAGGAGCGTGACCGCCGGTAGCCTCGGCGAGGGCAAGCCGATTACGGTCGGCGCGGATGACGACGTTCATGAGGCGTTGCGCACAATGAAATCGCAGCAGGTGCGCCGTCTTCCAGTTATCGATGGGCACGAGATGGTCGGAATTATCAGTCAGGCCGACATTGCGCGCTCCCTGCCACCGGAGGAAGCCGGAAAGCTGCTCGTAGAGATTTCCGAGTAAGAGGGCACAGACAATTCGGGCCGCGGCGGATGTCTCGTCGCGGCCCGGATCATCTGCCGGTGGCCCCCGCGCGGCAACGAGGTCGCGAGTTCACCTGGCCCGATCGCGGGCGCAAATGACGAAGGTCCCGAGTTCCATCGAATATGGTTGTTCGAACGCCTTCCGACCGCACGGTCCTCCCGACAACTCGTTTGGATTTTTCTCTACATGTCAGGCAGACACACAAGTCAACGTCAACGTCCCACCCGTTCGTCCCGCCCGAAGCGTTCATTTCGCAGCCGGGTAGCCAGCGCAGGTGCCATGGTCGCCGCCCTCGCCCTCGCGGCGACGGTCGCCATCCCGGTTACCGCAACCGCGGCATCCGCAAATCTCGATTCCCCGGCTTCGACACCGGTCGAGTCGGCCCAACACGATCAGGCTCTGACGGTCAGCAGCGCTGTGCATCTCGGCACCGTTACCCGGGACAGCTCCACAATCGCGCGCTTCTTCCGCGCCGCGAATCCGAGCGCTCCAGCCGCCGGAGGGTGGACGGCCCCCATCTATCGGCCGATCACTTCCCCCTGGGGGCCGCGCCAGGTGATCTGTACCGCTGGGGTTGGTTGCGATAGCGGTTTCCACCGCGGCGACGACTTCGGCGCGCCCTGCGGAACGCCGATCTACGCCGTGGCAGCCGGAGTGGTCACCTCGATCACCCGCTACGGGCTGGCCGGGGACGAAATCACCATCACCCATGGCGGCGGGATCTCCACCGCGTATTCGCACATGTTCGACAGCGGAATATTGGTCACCCAGGGAGAGGCGGTCACCGCCGGGCAGAACATCGCCCTGGCCGGCTCTTCGGGAGACAGCACGGGATGCCACCTCTACTTCGAATATCGTGTCAATGGTGTGACCGTCAATCCCCAGCCGGCGATGGCCGCACACGGGGTCATTCTCGGATAGCTCCAGTACCAGCCAAGGCTCTAGCGCCGCGGGCACTGGGCCGAATACCCGCCAGTCATCCCTCGTCCGTCATCCAAGGAGAATCATGAAATACACCACCCTTGCTCGAACCGGAGTCGCCGTCTCAACCGTCGCGCTCGGAACCATGACGTTTGGAAGCGAAGCGGACGAGGCGGCATCGGGCCAGATCCTCACCACGTTCGTCGAGGGCGGCGGAACCCTGATCGATACCGCGGACGTGTACAGCGGCGGCAAGTCCGAAGAGATCATCGGCCGCTGGCTCGGCGCGCACCCCACAGATGCCGCCCAGCTCGTCATCGCCACCAAGGGACGATTCCCGATGGGGCAGGGGCCAAACGACCACGGCCTATCACGCCGCCACCTTCGCACGGCACTCGACGCCTCGCTCACCCGGCTCGGCGTTGACCACATCGATCTGTATCAGATGCACGCCTGGGATGCCCTGACCCCGATCGAAGAGACGTTGCGTTTCCTCGACGATGCCGTGACAAGCGGCAAGATCGGCTACTACGGATTCTCCAACTTCCTCGGTTGGCAGCTGACGAAAGCCGTTCACGTCGCGAAGGCGCACGGCTGGACTCCCCCGGCGACCTTGCAGCCGCAGTACAACCTGTTGGTTCGAGACATCGAACACGAGATCGTGCCAGCATCGCTCGACGCCGGAATCGGGCTCCTTCCCTGGTCGCCGCTCGCCGGCGGGTGGCTCAGCGGCAAGTACACGCGAGACGTCAATCCGACAGGAGCGACTCGCCTCGGCGAGAACCCCACACGCGGAATGGAAGCCTGGGAGGCGAGGAACGCGGACGAGCG
>JAUZFY010000273.1 GCA_030840185.1 Microbacteriaceae bacterium
TTCCCGGATTTGTGGGACGGGCGCGGGAACTGGTCGATCGCTTCCCCGACGCTGACATCATCCAGCCCGGAGTGTCGGTGATCGACGAGAACGGCGCTGCGGCAAGACCCCTTGCCGACCGGGTGAAGGGCTGGTTGCGTCCGCGGGGGCCCAAACCGCGCCTGCTGCGGGGCGAGACCCTTGCCGCGAGCCTGATGGGCGGCAACTGGACCTATTTCCCTTCGCTCGTCTGGCGACGGGAACGGCTTTCGAACGGGTTCAGAACGGATTTGGATGTCGTTCAGGACCTCGCGAAGCTGATGGAGATCACGCTCGAGAACGGCTGTCTTGCCCTCGACGATTCGGTCGTCTTTGAGTACCGCAGGCATTCCGGCAGCGTTTCGTCAAAGACCGGGCCGGACGGGTCAAAGTTTGCGCAGGAGCAGATCGTGTTTGACGAGTGCGCAGCAGCGTGCGAAGCCCTCGGATGGCATCGGGCCGCGCGCATTGCGCGCCGCCACCTCACTTCGCGGCTTAACGCGGCGACCGAACTTCCGGCCGCGCTCAGGCTCGGGACGCCGGACGACCGCCGCGCCGTCATCCGGCATGTCATCGGGCGCTCAGCGGCGGCCCGCCGTCGTTGAGACAGTGGTCGATAGAATCGGGCACGTGCCCTCCATGACCGACACTCTCATTGTGATGCCCGCGTTCAACGAGGAGGCATCCGTGGGTGACGTCGTGAGGGAAGTCTTCGAAAAGCTGCCGGACGCGCACGTGCTCGTCGTGGACGACGGGTCCAGCGACGGAACGACGCAGGCCGCGGAGAAAGCCGGAGCGAAGGTGGCGACGCTGCCGTTCAATCTCGGAGTCGGTGGGGCAATGCGCACCGGCTTCCGCTACGCCCTGGAGTGCGGCTACCACAACGTCATTCAGATCGACGCGGATGGGCAACATGACCCTGCCTGCGTTCCCGACCTGCTGCGCGAACTGGCCAGCGCGGACCTCGTTCTCGGGGCGCGATTTGCGGGCCATGGTGATTACGAGGTACGCGGCCCGCGTCGCTGGGCGATGCGAGTCTTGGCGGGAATTCTCAGTCGCACCTCCGGCACGCTCCTCACCGACACCACCTCGGGATTCCGCGCATCGGGTCCCCGAGCGGTAGCGCTGTTCGCCGAGCACTACCCGGCCGAGTACCTCGGTGACACCATCGAGGCCCTGGTTATCGCCTCGCGGTCGGGACTTGTCGTTCGGCAAGTTCCGGTGGTGATGAGAGTCCGCGCGGGCGGGGTTCCCTCCCACAATCCGTTCAAGTCGGCCGCGTACCTCGGCCGGGCCAGCCTTGCGCTGCTGTTCGCCTACATCAGACCGAAGTCGACCTATCTCGTGGGGAAACGCGCATGACCCTCTCCAGTTACATCTTCGGGGTCGTGTCAGCGGTCCTCGTGCTTATCGTGGTGATCGAGCTGCTTCGCCGGCGGCACTTGCGCGAACGGCATGCGATCTGGTGGTTCATCGCCGGGCTGTTCGCGTTGGTCGCCGGACTCTTTCCGACAACGCTTGCCTGGGCCGCCAGCCTCGTCGGGATCGAAGTACCGATCAATCTGATCTTCTTCGCAAGCATTGCGATCCTGTTCCTCGTCTGCCTCCAGCACAGTTCCGAGCTGACCCAGCTCGAGGCGAAGACGCGCACCCTTGCCGAGCGTGTGGCTATCCTCGAACTTCAGGTGAAGGGCCAAGACGCGCGAAGCGGAGACGACAAGCGATAACTGAGTCGTCAGCGGTTGGGGCTCACGAGTTCTGCTGCTCGGCAATCCAGGACTGAAGCGCCGAGATGCCTCGCTCAACGCTCCATTGAGGCGCCCAATCGAGGTTCTCCAGAGTGCGGCCGATGTCGGTCGACGCATGGCGAACATCCCCGTCGCGGAACGCCCCAGTGATGTGCGGCTGCGGTGCTCCGTGGAAGTCGGCGATGAGCGAGGCCAACTCCAGAATGGTGGTCCCGATGCCGGAGCCGACGTCGAAGGTCGAGGGACCATCACCCGTCGGGCCGGTCACGAGCACGGTGGCGAGCGAGTCCGCAACGTCGTCGATGTAGACGAAGTCGCGCGTTATCAGTCCGTCTTCATAGACCGGAATGGATTCCCCCCGCATTGCGAGCTGAGAGAACAGCGAGACGATGCCGGTGTACGGATTGGTCAGCGATTGTCCCGGGCCGTAGACGTTTTGAAAGCGCAGCACCGTGAGCGCGCTGTCGTGCGAGCCCGTCCAGGCCGTGAGAATGTGCTCCTGGGCCAGTTTGGTTGCGCCGTACACGCTGGTGGGAGATGGCCAGGTCGTCAGCGCTTGGCTGGGGAGCGGAACTGCGTCCGGGAAGTCCCAGTGGGCCTCCTGCAACTGGGCGTGTGTGCGCTGGCCGGGTGAGAAGAGCTCTCCACTGGACTTTTTCCAGGATCCCTCGCCGTAAACCGCGCGGCTTCCGCTCAGCACGAATTGTCGAGGCACATGGTTCATCGAGCCGAAGGCATCGAGCATGGTCGTGGTGCCCACCACGTTCACCTCGGCATGACGCGTGGCGTAGTGCAACGATTGCGCAGTGCCGGTCTCGGCGGCGAGATGCACGACGACATCCGGCCGGAAATCTGCGAGGAGTGCCGACCACGCGGCGGGGTCAGTGACGTCCCCGACCACGAGCTCGGCCGATTCGTGCAGGGAGGCTGGCCGCACCGCAGTCGGGTGCACCTGTGGGTGCAGGTTGTCCAGCACGACCCACCGGCTCGCGCGTACAGCGAGCCTCTGGGAGAGGGCCGATCCAATAAAACCGGCGCCGCCGGTGACGAGCACGTTGCCAAGGGTCGGAGCAGACACTGAAATCCTTACGGTTGCGGTGGAACAAACATTCGACCCTACAGTGAGCCGAGCCGGCGAGCTACTCGGTCGCGTCCCGCGGGCGACGCCGAAGGGCGGCGACCCCCCAGTCCCGCCAGAACTGGAATCCACGGCCGGGGCCCCAGTCCTTCAGCGCCAGAGCTCGCTTCTCGACTCCATGCCAACTCAACCAGGCCAGCGCGGCGCTGATGATCAGGCAGACCGCAACCCAGGGAACATAACCCCAG
>JAUZFY010000063.1 GCA_030840185.1 Microbacteriaceae bacterium
GCACATCGGCGAGCGGATAGGTGAAGGCCCGCAGGATGTTCTCCCCGGCCGGCAGGTAGCCGCGTCCCTCGGCCACCTCGGCCCGCAGGAATTCCCCGAGCGTCGCGATCGTGCCGGCTACCGGCTCGAGGGCGTCCGCCCATCCGGGATCGATGAGGTCGGCGAGGGGTTGGAGCGTCACGCTGCGAGCTTAGGTCGTGACCGGTGCCTTCGACGACCAGGGGAAGGCTATCCATTGGCTCGTCTTCTTCCACACGTAGTCCGGTTCGAGCACGGTCGCCGGCTTCGAGTACAGGCACACGGTTCGCACGTCGGCTCCCGTGCGCTGCAGGATTCCAAGCACCATCGCCAGCGTCCGACCGGAATCGGAGACGTCATCCACCAGCAGCACCCGCTTGCCGGCTATCGCGGGCTCGTCGAGCATCGGCGGCAGCAGCACCGGCTCATCCAACCGCTCGTCAATTCCGGTGTAGAACTCGACGTTCAGCGCCCCGCAACTCTTGACGTCGAGCGCGTAGGCGATCGATCCGGCGAGAAGCAAGCCGCCGCGGGCGATCGCCACGACGACGTCTGGCCGGAATCCGCTGGAGTAAACCATCCTGGCCAGCTCGCGGCTCGCCTCCCCGAATTCGTCCCACTCCAAAATCACCCGTTCGTCAGCCGCCATCTACGCAACGTTAGCCAATGCGAGTTCCTGTTCCGAAATCCATGCAATCTTGAAGACACGCCGTGGGATTGCCGCACTCAGGCGGCGTGTCGTCGGGTTTGCATGGATTTCGGAAGGGGAGTCGCCACTAGCATCCGAGGGTGACCTCGCTGCGGAGTAGATCAGGTGCGATAACGTTCGGGCTGATCGGCTATCTCTTTCTCGTAGAGATCGTCAGCGGCATTCTGCAGGGCTACTACGTTCCGCTGATCAGCGACCTGGTGCGCTACCTGCACATCCACGACGCCGACTTCAACTGGTTTGAGGCCGCGCAATTGCTGCTCTCTGCCCTCGTCGTTCCGATCCTGGCCAAGCTCGGCGACATGTTCGGGCACAAGCGCATCCTGCTGATTTCGACAGTGCTGACCGCCGCGGCGAGCTGGGCGCTCGTATTCGCGGACAACTTCGCCACGTTCCTCATCGCCTGGGCACTTCAAGGCTTCTACGTCGTCTGGCTGCCGCTCGAGGTCGCCCTCATCTTCGACCGCGGTCGGCGAACCGGCACCGGCGCATCCCAGACACGCAAGGCCGCGGCGTTTCTGGTCGTCGCCCTGGAGGCGGGTGCGATCATCGGCGCCCTTCTAGGCGGGCGCGTCTTCGGCTGGCTCGGCGAGAACGTCCCGCTCACCCTCACCGTCCCGGCCATCGCGGTGACCCTGGTGTTCTTCGCGATACTGTTCGGCGTGCCGGAGTCCATCCCGATCCGCGGACGCTCACTCGACATGGTCGGCTTCGGCATCTTGACCATGGGCCTTCTGCTCATCACGTCGGGACTCACCCTCCTGCGAATCAACGGCCCTGGCGCCTGGTGGGTCTACCTGCTGATCATCGCCGGCCTTCTGGTGTTCATCCCGTTCGGCCGATACGAGTTGAAGCAGGATGATCCGGCGATCGACCTCAGGGTGCTTCGCCAGCCGACCATGTGGCCGGTGCAGCTCACCGCCGGCCTGATCGGCATCAGCCTGCTCGGCGCGCAGGCCCCACTCAGCACCTACGCCGGAACCGATCCATCACACGGCTACGGTCTCGGTCTCCATTCCGGCGATCGCTCGACCCTCATCGGCGTCTACCTGATCTCGATGATCGTCGGCGCCGTGCTCTTCCCGCTGCTGTCCCGGCGGCTGTCTCCGCGGGCAACGCTCATCGTCGCCGCCTTTTTCGTCGCCGTCGGATACCTCCTCTTCATCCCATTCCACCTGGAGGTCTGGCAGGTCTTCCTGAACATGATCGTGGTCGGACTAGGATCGGGGGCCCTCGTCGGCGCGATGCCCGCCGCTGCCGCAGCAGCGGCACCACCCGGCCAAACCGGCATCGCGGCGGCGCTTACCAATACGACCAAGACCATCGGCGGCTCGTTCGCGTCGGCCGTCTTCGGCATCGTGCTCGCGGCGGGCGTTCTTACCGCGGCCGCCGGCACGGCATCGAGCTTGCTCGGCTACATGACGGTCTGGGTGGTCTGCGGGGTCGGTGCTCTCATCGCCGCCGTGCTGTTGTTTTTCGTTCCGAGGCTCGCGTTTGCGGATGCCGTCGAGTAGCACTGTCATCCACCTTCTCGCTACCCGCAAGGACCGCCTGGCCGGCGAAGTCCTGTTCCTCCTCCAACCGGGAGAAGAGGGATACAACGGAGCGGATCGAATGCTCGACGAAGGGGCGCTGGAGCTGGCGAGCGGCGAGTTGGTCGGCGCGTACGCGCTGCACGTGACCACATCCCAGCCGCTCGGGACAGTCTGGACGAGGCCGGGAACACTGATGGCGGGATCGGCGAGGCTCGACGTCACTGTCAGCGGACGCGGTGGCCACGCTTCCGCCCCGCAGCTCGCCCTCGACCCCATCCAGGTCGTCGCGGAGATAATCACCCGGCCCGGAGCCTGCCCGCCAGAGCTCGACCCGGCGACCGCACCATACAACCACTCCAACCTGGCGGTGTTCGACGACAGCGTTCTGCCGGATGCCGCGGCCTACCTCGCGGCACTGGCCTTCGCCCGCCTCGACGAGATCGCGGCGCGCGTCCGACCCGACTCGGAGCTCGACTGAGGGCTACAGCTTCGGCTTCAGCTCGCCCCTGATCACCTTGTGCGGCGCCGCTTGCGCCACCGGCTTGATCGTCACGAGGTCGAGATTCACGTGACCGGGCAGTTCGATGGCGTGCACAATCGCCTCGGCGACATCCTCCGCGTACAGCGGGTCGGGCACGTTCTCGTAGACGGCATCGGCCCGGGCCTGGTCGCCGCCAAATCTGGTGAGGGAGAATTCCTCCGTCTTGACCATCCCGGGCGCGACTTCGAGTACCCGGATCGGCTCGCCGGCCAGCTCGAGCCGGAGAACCGCGACGAGGGCACGTGCAGCGAACTTCGCCGCGTTGTAGCCACCGCCTCCCTCGTAGGCGATGTGCCCGGCAATCGAGGTGACGGTGAGGATGTCGGCATGGCCGCCGTCCGCGGCCGCGCGTCGCAGCAGCGGAAGCAGCGCACTCGTGACGCGCTTCACCGCGATCACATTGACATCGAACATGCGCGACCAGTCGTCGGCCGAGCCGTCCTCGACGGATGCGAGCCCGAACGCTCCCCCGGCATTGTTAACGAGCGCGTCGACCGGCCCCGAGGCCTCGAGGTAGTCGCGCAAGGCATCCACCTGCGCCTGGTCCGTGAGGTCGGCGGTGAAGACCGCGGCCCCGGTCTCGTCGGCTAACGCCGCGAGCCGATCGGCGCGGCGAGCGACCCCGACGACATCCCACCCCTTCGACCGAAACAACCGAACCGTTGCCGCCCCGATGCCAGAACTGGCCCCTGTAACCACTACCCGCCGTGCTGTCAATGTCACTCCCTAATTCGATCCCGATTAACCGTATCGCGGCTAAGTTGGACGCAAGATGAGCACCTCCCGCACAGCGCCATCGCCACCCGCTGTCTCGCAGCGAATTCCGCTTTGGGATAACGCCCGATTTCTTTGTGTCGCTCTCGTGGTCATCGACCACGCGGTGCTGCCACTCACCGCCAACAACGACCACGCATTCGTCGTATACCTGTTCATCCACGGCTTCCACATTCCGGCATTCGCGATGATCAGCGGCTATTTCTCGAAGGCCGGCCCGTCATCGGCCCGGCGGATGAAGAAAATCCTGACGGACATCCTGCTGCCTTACGTGATCATGCAGACCATCTGGACCGTCGTGCAGTACCTGGTCGACGGGTCGGCTAGCGCCAATTTGACCGCGCCGCACTGGACGCTGTGGTTTCTGCTCGCCCTCGGTATCTTCCGGCTGATCCTGCCGTACCTCGTGCTTCTGCGTTGGCCGCTCGTCTGGTCGATACTGTTTTCAATCGGTGTCGGGTATCTCAGCAACGTCGGCGCCACCTTTTCGCTAGCCCGGGCAATCGGACTCCTCCCGTTCTTCTTGCTCGGCTGGCAGTTCCGACAGTGGAAGCTCGTGGAGAAGTGGGGTGTCGTCGAACGGCAGGCCTGGCTTATCCGGGTGATCGCGGTCGCGATCTTCGTGGCCTGGGGATGCTCGATCGCATTCTTCATCCCGTTTTGGAGAAGCCTCAGCGTGCACTGGTTCCTCTATGACAACTCGTACACCAGTCTCGGCCAGGACGACTGGTGGGCGGGACTCGTACGGCTCGGGTTCCTCGGGCTCGCGGCGGTGCTCAGTGCGGCATTCTTTGTGCTCGTTCCGCGGTCACCCACCTGGATAACCGACTTCGGCCAGGCGACCATGTACATCTACCTGCTGCACAGCTTCGTTCTCTACCCACTGCTCAAATCCGGAATCCTCAGACAGACTCCGTCGCCGGACTGGCTTCTGCTCGCGCTTGTGCTCGCCGGAATAGCGATCTCCATCGCCCTCGCGAGCCCGCTCGTTCGCAAAGTGTTCCGACCGCTCATCGAACCGAAGCCAAGATGGCTGTTCGTTGACATCGACGACAATCCGACCGGGCCATCCCGAACGGACCCGACGGGTTCTCGACGCGACTGACCCCTAGTGCGCTCCCCCGCCGTCCGTGGACGCTCCGGCCTCGGCCGGCGCCGCCTCCCAACCGCGATTGACCCGCCTCGGAAGCGCGAACACCAGGAAGAAGGCGACCAGGGCGAACGCGGCGCTGACCGCCATCGCCGACGCGGCGCTGTGCGTGAAGCCGATCGCCACATCGTGCGCGACCGCGGCCTTGACCTCCGCGGCCGACGGGCGACCAGTGAATGTCGGCTTGGCGATGCTGAGCGTGCCGAAGAAAACACTTCCGATCACGGCGATTCCCACCGCACTTCCGATGCGCTGCATGGTTCCGATTACCCCGCTCGCCGCCCCGGCCTCCCTGGCGTCGACCGTCGCCACGATGAACTGGGCGTTCGGCGCGATGAAGAGCCCGCTACCGATTCCGGCGATCAGGAGCGGCGCGAGTAGCTCCCAGTTGGTGAGATCGGCGGCCGGGACAGTCTCGAGCACAATCCAGACGGCGGCCAGCCCCGCCGTGACCATCGCGACGCCGAGCACGAGAACGGATCGGCCGAGTCGAGTTGCCAGTCGGTTGCTCTGCGACGCGCCGACGATGCTGCCTATAGCAAACGGAATCGACACGAGCCCCGACTCGAGCGCGGAGTGCCCGAGCCCGCTCTGCCAGAGGATCGAGATGGAGAAGAAGATGCTCGTGAAGGCGGCGAAGTAGACGAGGGCGAGAATCGTCCCCCCGGTGAATGCCGGGTGGGTGAAGAGGTGCGGCGGAACGAGCGGACTCTTTCCGCGACTGGTGTAGCGAACCTCCCACAGTGCGAACAGCACGATCAGCACCGCCCCGGCGGCGAGGGTCATATACGTCCAGACCGGCCAGCCCTGGTCCTGTCCCTCGATGAGTGGCACCAGGATGCCGACGAGACCGGCGGCAAGCAGCAACAGCCCGATCCAGTCCACTCCCCCCGACATTTTTCCGCTCGCCGCGCCCCGTGGGAGGAGGTACACCGCGGCGACGAGGGCGACGATTCCAATCGGGACGTTCACGTCAAACACGTAGCGCCAGCCATCCTTCTCCCCGAACGCTTGAATGAGTAATCCGCCGGCAATCGGCCCGAGGGCCGAGGAGATGCCGATGACGGCGCCCATGATCGCGAAGGCCTTGCCCCGGGTCTTTCCCTTGAACAGCAGCTGGATGAAGGCGGTGACGGCCGGGAGGTAGATACCGCCGGCGAGTCCCTGAATGACGCGTGCCACGACCAACTGCGTGCTGTCTTGGGCGAGACCACAGGCGAGGCTCGAGACGGTGAACAGGGCGAGCCCGGCGAAGAACACCCACTTGTGGCCGAACCGGTCGCCGAGCCTTCCGGCCGGAATCAGCACGAGGCCGAACGCCAGAGCGTAGCGGGAGATGATCCAGGAGAGGGTCGCCTCGTTCGCGCTAAGACTCGTTCGAATGGTCGGAAGGGCAACGTTGACGATTGTGGCGTCGAGGAGCGACATGAACATGCCAATGAGAAGCACACTGAGTGCTCGCCAGGCGTGTTTCGGCGAGATGTCGAGGGCATTCTGTGCCGTCTGAGGCTGGGACATTACTGGTGTTCCTTCCGGGACTTTTCGTCCGCAATGATCTCGGGCAGAGCCGCGAGAAGGTCTTCATGCCAGGCAATTTCGCCTCTCCAACGCGAGGCCTGGTGCCGCAGCGCCCAGACTTCGGCGACCGTGAGCAAGTGCGTGATCGATCGCAAGTGGATTTCACTCTCATCGAGTGTTGTCCGCAACCGGGCAAGCCTGTCCCGAATGATGTCCGGAAGCTCGTCGAGGAGCAACGGGTCGAGTCGGGTGATGGCGAGGTCGACCGGATCCGGCTTGATGATGATGTCGCTCAGGCCCCGCTTGCGCAGCTCGTCGAGAGCCGCTTGCCCCGGCCCGCTGATGCGATATATCTGCCGCTCCGGATACTTTCCCTGCCGTTCGACCCGTTCCTCGCTGATGAGGCCCTCGCTCGCGAGGCGCTTGATCGCCCCGTAGATGGCGCTCGGGGCAAAGTCCGTCCAGAGATCGGTATGTTCCTCCTCGGCGAGGAGGATCAGCCCGTGGCCGTGCATCGGCCCGCGCTGCGCGAGGGAACCGAGGATGAACAGACGGATAGAAGACACGAGAGTACTCTCGCATGACTACTCGCGCGCATCAAATCCAAGATTACGTCGAATGTCGCACACGATTGCCGCCGGCACTGCCTCTGCTTAGGCTTTTTGCACGAGGCCGGCTAGCAGCAACGCGACGACTTTGCCAACCCGATAGAGCCAAGGAGAAGATCATGACTGACACCGCTTCGGACTGGAAGTTCGAGACCAAGCAGATTCACGCAGGCGCGGCACCCGACCCGGTGACGAACGCGAGGGCGACTCCGATCTACCAGACCACGTCCTACGTTTTCAACAGCTCCGAGCACGCGAAGAACCTGTTTGCTCTCGCCGAATTCGGCAACATCTACACCCGAATCCAGAACCCGACCCAGAACGTGGTCGAGGAGAGAATCGCGGCGCTCGAGGGCGGCACCGCGGCCCTGCTCGTGTCGTCGGGTCAGGCTGCCGAAACGATCGCCGTGCTCAACATCGCTCAGGCCGGTGACCACATCGTCTCGTCATCGTCCATCTACGGCGGCACCTACAACCTGTTCAAGTACACGCTCGCGAAGCTGGGCATCGAGACCACCTTCGTCGAGGACCAGGATGACGCCGACGAGTGGGCCCGCGCCGTCCGCCCGAACACCAAGCTGTTCTTTGCCGAGACCATCGGAAATCCGAAGATCAACATCCTCGACATCCGTAAGGTCGCTGACATCGCGCACCAGAACGGCGTGCCGCTCATCGTCGACAACACCATCGCGACGCCGTACCTCATTCGCCCGTTTGAGCACGGAGCCGACATCATCGTGCACTCCGCCACCAAGTTCCTCGGCGGCCACGGAGCGATCATCGGCGGAATCATCGTCGACGGCGGCAAGTTCGAATGGTCGAAGAACGTCGAGAAGTTCCCCGGACTCACCGAGCCCGACCCCTCCTACCACGGTGCGAGCTACACCACGGTTCTCGGCGACGGCATCGCCTACATCATCAAGGCACGAGTTCAGCTGCTCAGGGACCTCGGCTCCTCCATCGCCCCGGCGAGCGCGTGGCAGCTCATTCAGGGCATCGAGACCCTGAGCTTGCGCGTCGAACGCCACACGCAGAATGCTCAGGCCGTCGCCGAGTGGCTCGAGGCCCACGAGGACGTCGCATCGGTCAACTACTCCGGTCTCCCATCGAGCCCGTGGTACGCCAAGGCCAACGAGTATGCGCCCAAGGGCGTCGGCGCCGTGCTGTCCTTCGAGCTCAAGGGAGGGGTGGACGCGGGCGCTGCTCTCGTCGACACCGTCTCGCTGTTCAGCCACCTCGCGAACATCGGGGACGTGCGGAGCCTCATCATCCACCCCGCATCCACGACCCACTCGCAGCTGACTCCTGAGCAGCAGCTCACCGCCGGGGTGACCCCTGGTCTCGTGCGGCTGTCGGTCGGACTTGAGAACATCGACGACATCATCGCCGACCTGCAGACCGGTTTCGACGCCGCGCGGGCGGTGTCGCGGGCGGCGCAGAACGCGTAGCCGATCCCACGGGTTGAGCAGGTGGCTCCCGTGGGTTGAGCAGGTGGCTCCCGTGGGTTGAGTAGGTCGCGCAGCGACCGTATCGAAACCCGTCCCCCGCGGGTTGAGTAGGTCGCGCAGCGACCGTATCGAAACCGCACGGCAGTCGGTCTCGATACGCGTCCTCCTGCGTCGGGCGCTACTCGACCCACAGGAGCTTTCCTGTCGGGCGCTACTCGACCCACAGGAGTTTTCTCGTCGGGCGCTACCCAACCCACCGGGGCGCCGGCGTAACAATGCCTCGGCCGGTCAGCCGCCTTGAGATACTTGGCAAGACATGGATTGGCAAACACCCGAGGACACGGTCCCATCGAGCTTCGTTACCGAGGCCAATACGCGGGCCATCATCGGCAAGCCCCCGGTGACGGGAGCATGGCGCGAAGGTGACAATCCGGGTGATCGGCTCTTCGTCTCGATCGGCGCTCAGAGCTTCGAGCGCGGCGGGAGCATTCCCTCCGGGCGGATCGCGTACGAGACGTGGGGCGAACTTGACGCCGATCGCAGCAACGCGGTTCTTGTGCTTCACGCCCTCACCGGCGACAGCCACCTCATCGGCCCACCGGCCCCGGGGCATCCGACTGCCGGCTGGTGGTCGGAGATTGTCGGTCCGGGCAAGTCGATCGACACGGACCGCTGGTTCGTCGTGGCCCCCAACATGCTTGGCGGGTGCCAGGGCAGCACCGGACCGGCCTCGCTCGCCCCC
>JAUZFY010000073.1 GCA_030840185.1 Microbacteriaceae bacterium
CGCGAGGTCCACGACGGCCCGGTCCGCCTGAAACTGGGCGAACGACGATTCGAGGATGTCGCGGGCGCGCTCGCGGCTGAACTGCTCGATCAGGTTTACCGCCATGTTGTATGTGGGCGAGAAGCTCGAATTGAGCGGGTAGGTGCGGCGGGAGGCGAGGGAGGCTACGGCCTGCGGGTCGAGTCCCTCCTGCCACTGAATGACCGAATGACCCTCGACGTCGATGCCGCGGCGACCGGCGCGTCCGGTGAGCTGGGTGTACTCCCCCGGCGTGATCGGCACGCGTGCCTCGACGTTGAATTTCTCCATCTTCTCAAGCACGACCGTTCTGGCCGGCATGTTGATTCCCAGCGCGAGGGTCTCGGTGGCGAATACGGCTTTGACCAGCTTCTTCTGGAAGAGTTCCTCGACGACCTCTTTGAAGGCGGGCAACATTCCGGCGTGGTGTGCTGCCACACCACGCTGCAGGCCGTCGAGCCACTCCCAGTAGCCGAGCACTGCCAGATCTTCGTCCAGGATGGTGCGGCAGCGTTCCTCCACGATCGCGCCGATCTCGTCGCGCTCCTGCTGTGTTGTGAGTCGCACACCCGCCCGGAGCACTTGCTTGACGGCCTGGTCGCAGCCGACCCGGCTGAAGATGAAGAAGATCGCCGGAAGCAGATTGCGCTCGTCGAGCATCTTCACGACCGCGGCGCGATTCATCTTGAGCTCGTCGGGGCGTCCACCGCGGGAATGTCGTCGCCCGACATCCTGCATCTGGCGTGAACTGATAGTGCGGCCGCCGTAGCGGGCCATCTGTACGAGTTCCGGATTCACCCGGTGGGTGGCGGCCGAGCCGAGGGCGATGCCGCTCACCCCGGTCGCCGTGTCGAACAGGTCGATGAGCTTGGTGCGCATGAGAATGTGCTGGTCGAGCGGAACGGGCCGCTCCTCCGAGACGATCACGGCGGTCTCGCCGCGCACGGCCTGCAACCAGTCGCCGAATTCCTCAGCGTTGGAGACGGTTGCGCTCAGCGACACGAGCCGCACGTCTTGCGGGAGGTGGATGATGACCTCTTCCCAGACGGCGCCTCTGAACCGGTCGGCGAGGTAGTGCACCTCGTCCATCACCACGAAGGAAAGGTCGCGGAGCAGATCGGAGTCGGCGTAAAGCATGTTGCGCAAGACCTCGGTGGTCATGACCACGATGCGCGCGCCGGAATTGATGTTGGTGTCGCCGGTGAGCAGCCCTACCTCGTCGGGCCCGTACTCCGCGACGAACTCCTGGAACTTCTGGTTGCTCAGCGCCTTCATCGGCGCCGTGTAGAACACCTTGGCGTTCGCCCGTTGCATGGCGAGAAACACTGCAAATTCGGCCACGATCGTCTTGCCGGCCCCGGTCGGAGCGGCGACAAGCACGCTGTCACCGCGCTCCAGGGCGATGCCGGCGGCTATCTGGAACGGGTCGAGGTCGAAGGTCTGAATGCTGCGGAAGCGTTCGAGCTGGGGCGAACCCTGTCGCACCCGGGAAGCGGCGAACCGTTCCGCGGGTGATAGCTGGTCCGTCATGCGGCCGCACCGTCAAGGTCGGTGCTGAGCGCCTCGGACCGCTTGCGCAGGACCCGGTCATGCCAGCCCGCGACCCCGGCTGCGGCGAGGTAGAGCACGATCATCGGGATGGCGAGCAGGAACATCGATCCGACGTCGGCCGAGGGGGTGGCCAGGGCGCAAAACACGAAGATCAACAGGATCGCCCAGCGCCAACTCTTGATGATGCTGTTGGCGGACACAACGCCGAGGAAGTTCAGCAGCACGAGGAACACGGGGAGCACAAAGGCGATGCCGACCGCAAGCACGAGCTTGAGCACGAAGCTCAGGTAGTCCCTTGCCTCGATGAGGCTGACCCCGCCCTTCGGCACGAATGAACCCAGAACGCCGACGATGTGCGGGAACACGTACCATCCCGCGGCGCAGCCGAGCAGGAACAACGGAACGGCGGAGAAGAAGAATCCGAAGGTGAATCGCTTCTCACGGCGGGTGAGACCGGGAACGATGAAGGCGAAGATTTGGTACAGCCACACCGGGCTCGACACAACCGCGCCGACCGTGACCGCGATCTGCAGCTGGATGTCGAAGGCCGTTCCTATTCCGGCGAAATTGATCGACGCGGTGTGTGCCTTGGCCATCTGGCGCACCGGCTCCTGAATGGCGGTGAAGATCGGGTCGTATAGGAACCATCCGCCGATCGAGAAGACCACGATGGCGATGGCCGAGATGAAGAGCCGTCTGCGGAGTTCGAGGAGGTGCTGGCCGAGAGACATGCGGCCATCGCTTTTCGCGCCCCGCTTGCTGCGCGCGGACATAGTCGCAGGTTCTTGAGTGATTATGGCTGTGGGTTGGACTTCGTCGAGTCCGTCTGCGCGCGAACCTCGGGCGAGGTCTCGTTCAGCTGCGGCCCGTCTGCGGGACGCTTCCCCTCGTCCTCCGGCGACTTAACCTCGTTCTTGAAGATTCTCATCGACTGCCCGACTGCCTTGGCGAGTCCGGGCAACTTTGCCGCGCCGAAGATCAGCACGATGATGACCAGCAGGATCAGTGCATGCCAACCGGTGAGACCAGCCATGGAGAACTTCCTTCGCGCTTCGATTGATGCCGTCTGGACCCAGTTTACCGCCCTAGCGGAAGACGTTGGCTGTGCCTTTCAAAACCACTTGCGGGAGTTCGCATCCACTCCGATGAGGGTGCGCGCTCGATCTATTCTGCGCGTATGTCGCGCCGCCCGGCGATCTTCGAACCGCTCCCGTTCGAGCTCGCGGCGTGCCACCACTACCGACCGCTTCTGCAACAGGGCGACCGGTGGGGCTTTTTCCCCGTGCCCGTCGTCGGCGGTGTCGAGCACGTCTGCCGTGCTGGCGAGATCGCCGAGGCTGTGGAACACCCCCACGACCTTTCGAAAAAGTCGCACCGCGAACAGCGCAAGCATCCCGAGCAACGCAAGAGCCAGCACGCCCCAGATCAGGAGCCACCCCCACCAGGCCATCAGTTCTCCTCGTAGCGGGCGGCACCGGCGCGCGCCCAGTCGGCCACGGCGCGACGCGCCTCCGGCGGGTCGATCACGGTGACAATCCCCGGAAGGCCGGCGATGAGTCGCTTGAGGCCGTGGTAGTGGGAGACGCGAATGGAGGTGCGTTTCAGCCCTCCGATATCGGTGCTCACCGCGCCATCCGGAATGTAGTCGGCTATCAGCGCCGCCGCCGCCGGCGTGACATCGATAGTCACAATCAGGTCGTCGGATGAGCCCTCGAACAGTGCGTCGGGAAGGTGAACGTCGCCGACGTGCGTGGTGATCGGTTCCGCAGTGATGCGGGGGTTCCCGATGCGATCGAGCCGGAAGGTGCGCACGGCCTGGCGAAGGTGACACCAGCCGCGGAGATACCAGTCTGCGTCCATCGACTCGATTCGAAGCGGGTCGACCCGGCGGCTCTCGTGCTCGCCGCGCGCGTTGACGTAGTCAAACTCCAGTTGTACGCCGCTGGAGACCGACTCGCGGATCAGCGCGAGGGTCTCGTCCGATTCCGAACCCTCAACCGCGAATTGACTCGGCGGCGTTGAGGCGCCTCGAGACAGTTTGGTCATGAGCGAGGCGATCGCCATCCGGTCCGCATTTTCGGGCAGCGCCGAGAGATATTGCAGGCCGGCGATGAGCGCGGCCGCCTCGCGACCGGAGAACCGGGGCGCGTCGTCGATGGCGACGAGATTGGTGAGAACGATCTGGTCGTTCTCCTCGAAGTCATCCCAGGCAAGGTCGAACAGGTCGCCGTGCTGGTATTGCCCGGTTTCGCCGGGGATGCCGGAGACCGCGATCAGCTCGACCGCTTCACGCACCTGTTGCTTGCTCACCCCGAAATGGTGGGCGGCATCCTGGACGCTGATGCGCTCGTGCTCCATGAGGAATGGCACGAGGGAGAGCAGGAAGGCGAGCTTGTCCTGCGCCTGCTGCGGGGCGCGTCGCTCAGCCATTGGAGACCTCGGTCGCCGCGACACGCTGCTCGGCCCTGTGCTGCTCGACGGTGCGAAGCAGTCTGCTACGCACCGCGGATCGCAGCTCCGGAGGAGAGAGCACGAGAACCTCCGGACCATATCCGGCGAGTTCGTCGGCGAAGATGTTGGCATCGGAGTAGTGCAAGCGCAGCGCTCCGGATGGCAGCGTGACCGTTCCACGGCGCTTATGCAGTCGGGCTGCCGCGTCCGATTCGGCGACCACCTCCACCTCGGCGGTGTGGGAGTCCCACACCTCCTCGAGTTCAGCGAGGGCCCGAGCGGTCTGGTCCCCGGTCGGTGCGGGAAAGGTCTTGCCGATCAACGAAATCGGGCTGACAATGCGCCGGAGGAGGAAGGTCTTGGTGATTCCGGTGTCGGGCTCCTCGGCGTTCAGGTGCCATCGGCCCTGGTGTTGAACCAGAGCCAGGGGCGCCACTTGACGCACTCGGGCCTCGGCCTCCCCCGGCTTGAGGTACGCGAACCGGACTATCGAGTGCTTCTCCAGCGCGGCGCGCAGCGGTTCGAACGCGGCGTCCCGCACTCGAAGCCGGGGGGCGTATCCGAGCACCGGTTCGTCGGAAACCAGCCCGAGTCCCTTGAGTTTCATGACGGCGCGGCGGGACTCGCCGGAGAGCGATCCCTCCCGCCAGACCATCGCCGCAAGGTTCAGCAGCGTGGTTTCCTCGGCGGAGAAGGTGATGTCACCCGGCAGCTCGTAGGCGCCGCGAGGTATCCGGTAGCGAAGCGTCTGGTTGTTTCCGGCCTGCCCGGGAGACTCGATGGTCTCGAGCGGAACGCCCAGATCGCGAATGTCGTCCTTGTCGCGCTCGAACTGTCGCTCGAGGTTGGCATTATCCCCGCCGGGCTTGAACCGCTGCCGGTAGCCCTGAACGGTGGAGAGCACCTCGTTCTTGGTCAGCCCGTTTTCGGTCGCGAGCAGGGCGAGGACGAGACTGAAGAGTCTCTCCTCCACCGGAATCTTGGCTGTGCTGGCTGCTGACACGGGGGAAATCCTAGTTTGGTGTGAACTCGGAAGACACTCGGCCTGTGTCTGTGATCGGGAGGATTCTATTGCGCGACACCCAGAATATCCACGATGTAGATTACCGTCGCGCCGGCCGGAGCCTTGCCGGAACCATCGGCCACGGTCGCGTCCTTTGCCGGAAGAACGGCGAGCACCTGCGACCCGACCCGCTTGCCGAGGAGCGCCTTGGAGAGTCCGGCCGACAGGCTCTGTGATCCGATCTGCACGACGGAGGCCTGATGGGTTGACCAAGTCGAGTCGAACACGGTGTTGTCCGTCCAGGAAACCCCGGTGTATTGGACCACCGCGAAGTGCCCGTTCGTCAGCTTGGCTCCGCTGCCCTGCTTCAATACCTCAACCTGAGCAGTCTTCGGCGGAGTTGTGTGCGGAACGGTGATCCCGGGAGTGCCATTCGCGGTCGTGACGACGGCGGGCATTCCGTTCTGCGGCACCTGGTCGGCCCCATTCGCCTTGGCAAGGAAGGCCTTCTTGACGTCGATCACGTAGATGAACGAGTCGTTCTTCTTGACGCCGTTTGTCGGGTTGGCCTGTCCCTGGTGGCTGTCCTTCGGCGATCCGATGATGGCGAGCCGCGAGCCAACCGTTGCGCAGCGCAATCCCTCGCTCACGGCGGGGAAACTCGATGGGCCGGCGGTGAGCAGGCTCCCGCCGGTCGCGGAGTATGTCGTCTGCTGTAGCACGGCGCCGCTCGTCGCGTTGAGGATGGTGGCGTCGACCACGACCGGCTGGCCGTTCTGGATCGGCTGCCCGTGGCCGGCGATCAACACCGACTTCTGCGTCGTCTTCGAGTAGAGCGGGGTAGGGAACGACACCTTGGGGGCGGTGCCGAGCTTTCCCGTTGCTGAGACGACTGAGGAGGCCTGACCCGAGGAAACCACAGGGGTGCAACCGTTGACGCTAGAACCCCCGGCACACGCCGTGAGGCTGCCAAGAAGGGCGATTCCAGCTATCAGCGCTGTGATCTTGCGCACAAATTCTCATTTCGGTCGAGCTCAGGGATGGGACAATTCTAGGGTGCGTCGGGGGTCGCCGAGTCCGGGGCGGCCTCGGCCGCGGAGACCGCGTGCCCGGCGGTTGTCTGAGCGGCCCGTGCCGTCTTGCGCAGGCGCTTGTCGGTCACCGATCGTTCACCGAGCGCTCCCGGCGTCCAGGCCTCCACATCCTCGTCCGTGTAGTCGGACTTGGAAAGGCGGCGTTTGAGCTGAGGCAAGACCGTGTTCGGAGCGAGACGTCGAGCGGTGAGAAGGAATCCGGTGTGGGCGACCATTCGGTGGTCGGGACGCACCGCGAGGCCCTCGACATGCCAGCCGCGAATCATCGTCTCCGATGAGTCCGGCTCTGTGAAGAGTCCGGTGCCGCGGATCGCCTCCGCCACCCGGGAAAGCTGGGTAACGGTCGCGATGTAGCAGAGCAATACTCCCCCGGGGGTGAGCGCGTCGGCTACCACTCCAAGGCACTCCCACGGGGCAAGCATGTCGAGCACGACCCGATCGACGGTCCCGTTCGGGGCGGTGGATGGCAGCGATTCGACGAGGTCGCCGACGGCGACCGTCCAGTTGCTCGGCTCCGCGCCGAGGAAGCTGACCACGTTGCCGCGCGCCACGTCGGCAAACTCCTGCCGTCGTTCGAACGAGGTGAGGGTACCGGTCGGGCCGATGCCTCGAAGCAGCCAGAGGCTCAACGCACCAGACCCGACACCCGCTTCGACCACCTTTGCTCCCGGGAAGATATCGCCGATGCTCAGGATCTGCGCCGCGTCCTTGGGGTAGATGATCGCAGCGCCCCGCGGCATCGACATGACGAAGTCGGTCAGCAGCGGGCGAAGCGCGAGGTACTCGTCGCCGTTTGACGCGGAAACCACCGAGGCATCCGGGCGCCCGATGAGCGTGTCGTGTTCGATCATGCCGCGATGGGTATGAAAGACCTTTCCGGTTTCTAGGGTGATCGTGTTGAGCCGACCTTTCGGCCCGGTCAACTGAACTCGGTCGCCCGCTCGAAATGGGCCGCTCTGGCGGCGTTCCGCGCTCACGCCGCGCTCGATCGTGCGGCGCCGAGCAACCCGGAAAGGTCGGCCAGGGTCTTCCCGGCGAGAGACGGCCAGATCTCGTAACCACGTCCGGGGCCAAGAGGAACGTGCAGCGGCACGCCGACGGAGGCGGCACCAGAGGCGACCGCTGAGGCCAGCCCTGTCGCCGAATCCTCGATGGCAATCGCGCAGGTCACGTCCACGCCGAGCAGGTTGGCTGCCCGCAGGTACGGATCGGGGTGGGGTTTGTTGTGTTCGACCTGGTCACCGCCGACGATGAAGTCGAAAGCGGGGAACGGTATGAGTGCGACGACGACCTCGGCCATGCGGGTAAGCGACATGGTGACGAGGGCGGTCGGGATTCCGGCATCCCGGACTTCCGCCAGCAGTTCGAGCGCGCCGGGACGCCAGCTAACCCTCTCCGCGATGCGCTCCATCACCCGGTCGGTGAGCCAATTGACAATCTCATCGACCGGCATAGCGACTCCCCTGCCCTGCAGGATCGCCGCGGAGTCCGTCAACCCCGAACCGACGAGGGTCAGCCCGTCCTCGTGGGTCCAGGTTCCGCCGAAGGAGCCGACGAGCTCTTCCTCCGCTTCGAGCCAGTACGGCTCGGTATCGACAAGAGTGCCATCCATGTCCCAGAGGACGGCGGCGGGAAGTTGTTCGGTCACGGGGCCTAAGTTTAGGCTGACGAGGGTTCTATCCTTGACTGAAGGAATGTGAACGCCGTCGGGGCGACACAGCAGAAGGTGACCAAGTGTCAGACGCAGGAATTCTCAAGGGACGGCTACTCGTCGTCGCTTTCGAGGGGTGGAACGACGCGGGCGAAGCGGCAAGCGGCGCGGTTTCGACACTCAAAGACCTGCTCGATATGTATCCGATCGCAGAGATCGACGCCGAGCGGTACTTCGACTACCAGTTCAATCGGCCGAGCGTCACTCAGGACGACGACGGGAATCGCCTGCTTGTCTGGCCGAGTGTCGTGACGTACGGGCCGACTTCCGTACTGGCTCAGCGGATGAATCCGCTCGGGCTCGCGGTGGATGCCGAGCTGGATGTGAGTGCCGACAACACCGCGAACGTGTACCTGTTGCTCGGCACCGAGCCGTCCCGCAACTGGAAGAGCTTCACCGCCGAAATCATGGCGACAATCACGGAAAACGAGATCGCCGGGGTGGTCTTTCTCGGCGCGATGCTCGCAGATGTGCCCCACACGCGGCCGATTTCGGTCTTCGTAAGCAGCGAAAACCCCGAGGTGCGGCGCGAGCTGGGAATTGACAAGAGTTCCTACGAGGGGCCCGTTGGCATCCTCTCCGTTCTCGGTGAAGCCGCTGAGCAGGCCGGGATTCCGACGGTGGCGATCTGGGCCTCCGTTCCGCACTACGTGCACAACGCGCCCTCGCCGAAGGCGACGCTTGCGATCATCGACAAGCTCGAGGAAATCATCGACATCGTGATTCCCCGCGGTGAACTCGTGGACGAGTCGGCCGCCTGGGAGACGGGCATCGACGCGCTCGCGAGTGAGGACGAGGAAATGGCCAGCTACATCGCCGGCCTCGAGCAGGCCCGCGATACGGTCGATTCCCCGGAGGCAAGCGGCGAGGCCATCGCCAAGGAGTTTGAGAAGTATCTTCGACGCCGGGACGGCAGGGCGGATGGGCGCGGTGGTCCCGGAGGATCGCCTCAGGGCCCGACCGGCCCCGACGATCGCCGACCCTAGGCGGTACGCCTGGTTGACGAGCCGGTTCTAGTCGACGAGTGGGATGCCGAGCAGGGCGTCGATCGCGTCGATGAGAAGAGGGGTGGCCGGTGGCCCATCCACGATGCGTGAGTCGATCACGGCCAGCGCACCGGGGGTATCGAGGTCGTTGGCGAGGATCGACCGGAGCCGGTCGACGAAGGCCGAATCCGAGTGATCCGACGACGGCGTGCCGGATGACAGGGAACACAACGACGCGTCGGCCGCCCAGGCCCTCCAGGAGTCGAGACGTTCGCGCGCGGCGTCGAGGTGCGAATCAAACCACTCCCAGTCGCTCCGGTAGTGCTCGGAGAGAAGGGCGAGGCGGATGACACGTGGATCGACACCTGCGGCGGCGAGCCTCGACACGAGAACCAGGTTGCCGAGCGACTTGCTCATCTTCTCGCCCTGATAGGCCACCATTCCGCTGTGCGAATAGATGTCCGAGAGGGCGTGCCCGGTGAGGGCCGCCGCGTGACCCGCGCTGAATTCGTGATGTGGGAAGACCAAGTCTGACCCGCCTCCGTTGACGGTCAATGGCATCGGAAGGTGCTCGAGGGCGATGACCGAGCACTCGATGTGCCAGCCGGGGCGGCCCCGACCGACGGCGGAATCCCACGCCGGCTCCCCGGAGCGTTCGGAGCGCCAGAGCAGTGGATCGAGCGGGTGTCGCTTCCCGGCCCGGTCCGGGTCCCCGCCGCGTTCGGCGCTCAGCGCAAGCATCGTTGCGGCATCGAGCCGACTCTCGTCGCCGAGCGACCACGCGGGCAGGGACAGAGTGCTGTCGAAGTAGACGTCTGGCTCGGCATCCGCACTCTCCACCCGGTAGGCGGCGCCGGAGGACTCGAGTCGCGCGACGGCGTCACCGACCGCCGGAACAACCTCGGTTACGCCGACGTATTCATCGGGCGGCACGATTCTCAGCCGTTCCATGTCGGAGCGGAACAGCTGCACCTGTTCGGCGGCAAGTTGCCGCCAGTCCACTCCGTCGCGGGCGGCGCGCTCGAGCAGCGGGTCATCGACGTCGGTGACGTTCTGCACGTAGCGGACTTCCAGCCCGGCGTCGATCCACAGTCGAATCAGGCTGTCAAACGCGAGATAGGTGGAGGCATGCCCCAGATGGGTCGCGTCATACGGCGTTATGCCGCAGACATAGATGCTCGCGACGCCGGGGTGAGCCGGGTCTGGCCGAGCCTCGACCAGCGCCTGCGACACCGTGTCGAAGAGTAGTGGGAGGACGCCGTCGCCTGGCAGACGCGGCAGAAGCGGTCGATTCCACGCATGCACTGCCTCAGCTTAGGCGCGGCAGGCGTTCAGCCGAAATCTTGGCTCATAGCCCACTCGTCGTAGTCGGAGAGGTCTTGCGAACTGAACGCCCCGGCGCGGACTTCCCTTGTGGCTACGGGGGGTGCCGCGAGGTCGGCGCCGTCGACGAGTTCCGCCCCCGAGGGGGACTGATCGCTGTCAGCTGATGGGTTGATCATGGGCTCACTTAACGTGTCGGGAACCGTGGCTTGGCCACGGCGTCGGTGATTTCGCCTACGTTAGTCCAACGCGCCCAAAAAGGTTAAAGAGTGAGCGCCCTGGTAACAACCTGGTCGGCGACGTCCCGCAGATTGAGGTTGTGGCTGCGCGCGTACTGACGCAGCGTGTTGAACGCCGAGTCCATGTCGACCCCTGAAGTTTGGGCGATGACACCCTTTGCCTGCTCGATGACCACTCGGCTGTCCAGCGCCAGCTGCAACTGCTCCTTGGCGATCTCGTTCTCCCGCACGGCTCGTTCGTGCAGGATGCCGATGGTTGCGACATCCGCGAGGCCGCGAGCCACCATGCGGTCCTGGTCGCTCAGCCGACCTCGGCTGGTCAGAAAGAGGTTGAGCGTGCCGAGCACGGTTCCGCGCAGCCGAAGCGGCACCGCATGCACGGCGGCGAATCCCTGCTCCAGCGCTTCCCGGTAGAACTGGGGCCAGACGGCTGCGATGGACGCGATGTCCTCGATGGCGACGTCTTGACCGGCCGTGTACGCCTTGACGCACGGGCCCTCGCCGGAGCTGAGCTGCATGAGTTCGACGAGACGACTTTTCTCGCTCGTCGACGCGACAACCGCGAGTTCCCCGTTCTCGTCGGCAAGCAAGAGGCCCGCCGCGGATGCCTCAAGTAGATCGGCGCATGCCTCGACCAAGGTTTGCAGCAAATCCACGACGTCGTAACCGACCACTAGCGTGTCGGCCAACTTTACGAAGGTTTCCACAAGCCGGTCTTCGCGAGTTTCGGCCGTCATCGCGTCATCCTATCGCTCGTGAAGAGTCCGGACTGTCGGTTTCTTCGCCGGAAAGATTCAGTTTCCGCTCGACAATATCGTGCGCTATTTCGCGGACCGAACGACCAGTCGAGAACGCGTGGGCGCGAAGCACAAGACTTGCATCCTGCGCTGTTACATTCAGCTGGGCGATCACCATTCCTGTCGCCTGGTGAACCTCACGACGCGAGTAGGCGCGGACTTCCGGCCGGTCGTCGGGCTCGGCCAACACCCTACGCAACACCTGCCAGGCGGCAATGTCGGCGAGGGCCGAAGCCTGAGCAACCTGAGTCCCCGTCAGCGGGCCGGGGCTTGAGCTGTACAGGTCCACCGCCCCGATCTCGAGCGAGTTGACGTGAAGCGGGAAGGCGAACATTGCGCAAACGCCGCCACCGCGGATGGCGCTCGAGAACTCGGGCCAGGCCGGATTAGCCTCGCTCTGGATGTTCGGATGAAGCGCCGGTCGACGGGTGTGCATGGCCTGCCAGCATGGCCCCTCCCCCAGGTCGAACTGGAACTCGTCGAGCAGAGCCGCCGTCTGATCGCTCGCGCAGATGGTCGACTGCGCGGTAGTGCTGCCGAGAAATGACACGGAAGCCCCAGAGACGGGAATCACCGAGAGGAACGGCTCGCACAGACTGCTTCTGTTTTCGAACGCGAACGAAATCGCTTTCTTGGCCTCGTCGAAGGTCTGTTGCTGCGTCATCAGAACGTACGGAACCGGAACATTACCGCCCCTCAATCTGGCTCATCGCCACCCCGCGAAAGGGTGGCGCGAGTTGCGTGCACCAGTCTACTCCGGTGCGCTCCCCGGGCGCAGGTGCGCAGGT
>JAUZFY010000081.1 GCA_030840185.1 Microbacteriaceae bacterium
TTCGAGAGCGCGCCACGGCAAGGACTTCCACTCCCCCAGCACGAAGATGAGCACGACGGTGAGGATCGCGATCGTGGGGCCGCCGACCACGTAAATCCACACGGTGTTCTTTGCGTTGGGGTACAACGACAAGGCCGCGAGGAGTACTGCCACCGCAACCATCATGGGCATCCGGAAACGGGATGCTGCATGCAACAGCGCGACGACTCGGTCACGGTAGACCGCGGCGGCAGCTCCGACCACGAGCGAGCTGGCCCAGGTGGTTGGAAGGATGTAGACGGTGGCCGGGTCGTATGCGAATACACCCACCGATACCGAGGAGGCAACAATCAGACCGGCGAGTGCGATGACGATCGTCCTGCCAACGACCCGGCGCCGAGTGGCGAAAACGAGAATGGCCGGCCAGAACAGGTAGAACTGCTCTTCGACGGCGAGGGTCCAGAGCGTGTTGATGGCCGGCGATGTAGCAAACGGCAGCGGAAAGTCACGCAGGTACAGCAATGCCGCCGCGATCGTCAGTGGGACGGTGGAGCGATCCCCGAGCGGATTGAACACCGACTCGACGATGGCGAAGACGACGAGCATCAGTGCGAGGGCCGGCACGAGGCGGATGGCCCGCATGAGGGCGAACCGCGAGAACGATACCCTGCCTGTCGTCGCGAGCTCCCGCTGGAGCAGCGAGGTGATGAGATAACCGCTGAGCGTGAAAAACATGACAACGCCAACGATTCCCGCTCCCGCAAACACGGAGGGCCAAGAATGGCGCAAAAGGACAAGTGCGATCGCGATCCCTCGGATTACATCCAGGCCGGGAAGCCTCGGGGTCGTCGCGCTGACAGAGATAGCCACTTCACCACGCTCACAGAGCCGCTATGAGAAAGCGCTAAGGCAAGCGTCCGCCTGTTCCGGATGTCGCAACATCGAACTCCAGAATCGCCTCTCGGGCGTATTCCTCCACGTCCACGTGCGGCCGGCCAACCGCTCCGCTCAGAAACGCTCTCATGCCTTCGGCAAGGGCGTCATCCGTTTGGTCGACGATGAGCGCCGAACCGACCGGGAGCGCGTCAGCGACGGTGCTGAACGCGACGGTCACGATGGGAAGCCCGAGCAGCGCCGCCTCCATGAGCACCATCGGTTGCCCCTCGTAGTCGCTCGAGAGGACGAAGCAGTCGGCGGCGCCAAGAAGCGGAAACGGATTCTCAAGGGGCCCCACCAGGTAAGCGCTGTCCGTGATCCCCAACTCGTCAATGAGGCGTTCAAGCGCGACACGAAGCGGGCCGTATCCGATCAGAAGCAGGCGCGTCGCGGGACTCTCGCTGTGCACTGTTGCGAATGCCCGTATCAGCCTCGACTGGTTCTTTTCGGTCGAGAACCGCCCGAGCGTCACGAACCACGTCGTTTCGGTGCCGTGGGCGAGGTCAGACAGCCATTTCGGTCGAGGGTCGCCGACGCTCTCGACCACGCTATGTTGGGCGGCTTCGACAATTGGCAGCGGATCGATGACGTTTCGTGCGGAGACAAAGCGTTCAGGTTCGATCCCCAAACGCTCCGCCAATGTGAGCTGATTGAGCCTCGCGAGCGAGGGCGAGACCGAGACCAGCGCGTCGAACTCCCGATATCGGCCGAACACCGCGCCAAGTGAGCGCTTCAAGCGCTCCCGACCCCGGATCAGACGGTGCCTCTCTCGATCCATCTGATTGTGCATCCAGATGGATCGCCGCGCATCGGGACCGTGCAGAAGCATTGTCGCCCAGAACGGACCGTACCCGTCGAAATCGATAACCCTGTCGAATGTCGTCGCGCCGAAGCATCGGCGCCATTCGTTATCCCACATGCGCCGTTGGCTGGTGGATTCAGTGTGCACCACGTCTCGCCCGCTGATCTCCGCGAAACGTCGGTACAAGCGATCGAACAGCGTGCCATTCATCCCGCCAGCTCGATGAAACTGCCGCACTCGCGGATCGATTTTCCGTTGATTGTCACGCTGCTGCGCGTTCGACGGGCGGTTGAATACCACGGAGACATCGAAGGCGCGGTGGTCTATCGCTCGAAGGAGGTTCAGAGCGGAGCTTGTTATTCCATTCGTATTCATGCTGCCAAGGTGAAGAAGCAGCGACGTCCTGGAGTCGCGCTCAAAGGCGACAGACTTGTGGGCGTCGACTATGCCGCGGAAAACGGTGTCAATGACCCGACCGGCCGCATGGCCATCGTCCCCCGGCAAGAAACGCTGCTTCCATTCGGCCCGCCGGCGCTGTCCGGCCAGGTCCGAATCGGCCCCCACTATTGCGGTGGCGACCTGCTCAACAGACGTGCTTACGGCACCCGGTAGCTCCTCGGCGGCGAAGTACGCACCGCGCTGATCCAGGTATGCATCCGTCTCCTGTGGCCGATAGAACACGATCGGTCGATCGGAGGCGAGAAAGTCGAAGAATATGGATGAAAAGTCGGTGATCAGCACATCGGTGCACCCGAGCACTGTGTTGGTGGGGATGTCGTTGGAGAGTAAGCGGGTGAAACCGCGCTCGACAATCCCCTGGCCGATGATCTGGTGGGGCTTCAGAAGAACCACATACTCCGTGTCGCCGAGCTTTGCCTGCAACTCATCGACCGTTCGCATCAGCTGAAGGAGGTTCTTTTCTGGGGCCGAGAACGACGGGCCGGTCCACGTCGGCGCGTACAACACGATCTTCCTGCCCCGCAGGTCCATTCCCGCCCGCTCAAGCAGCTCACGAGCGGCGGACCGCTCGTCCGCTGTCATGAACTGCCTGTCGACTCGGGGATAGCCCGCCTCGATAACGGTCCCGCCGAAGGCACCGCCCAATTTATAGCCCAACTCATACATCTGCTTCGTCATGAACGGACTCTGCGAGAGCAAGTAGTCGGCCGAGACGAAATTGCGAAGGGTGTTCGCGGACTCTGCCGCGCCGTTGGGCATGTCGTAACCCATGCGTTTCAGCGGAGTGCCGTGCCACGTGTTGAGGTATATCTGCTCGGGCCGTTTGACGAACTCGGGCGGGAACGTCGCATTGTTCACGAGGTATCCGCTCGTCGCGAGTGCTCGAAAGTACCCGAGCGATCGGTAGCGAACGGTGCGAACCCGTGGGCTCTTCTGGGGCGTTCGTGCGTGCCCATTGACCACCCAGATGTGCCGAAGATGAGCCAGATCGGAGCTCCGCATCAGCTCCCTGAAGAGGGCCTCCGGGTTGCAAAGCTGACCGTTTCCGGCAAACGATTCGTAGAGCACCGTGTTCGATCGCACGGGCATTCGCAACAGCACCGCCTGAGCATGCGCCATCCAGGCGTGCCAGAAGAACGCCAGGATGCGCCGCACTCGTCCTCTCATCGTCCTCTCACCGTAGCGTCCGGTGGAGGCTCAGCCGAACCGTCTGAGCAGGATGGGCGACACCCACCGGTTCCAGAGCGATAGAAATGCGATGACCGCGGCCGTCGTGTAGACGAGAGCCGCTATGACGTCGCTGGGATAGTGGGCCCCGACGTAGAGGCGCGAGAACGCGACTCCGAGCAGCACTAGCACTACGAGCGGAACGAGCCAGCGTCGCGTTCGCGTGCCACGGAACAGAAAGATGAATCCGACACCGAGCGCCGTCGCGGCACAGGTGTGACCACTCGGGAAGCTGGCGAAATTGACCTCGCGAACCAGCGGATGGGCCAGGAGGTGGTAATCCGGTCTCGCGCGGTGGGCGATCAGCTTTACCGCCTCCGAACTCAGCCAACCGCCGAGAACCGCAAGCGCGAAAGTAATACCGATCGTCCAGCTGCGCTTGACGATCAACACGACGGCGCTCACGAGCAGGATGAACACGACCCCCTGGAGCGGTGAAAACAGCCACTCGATCATCAGCGCGACGCTGTCGAAGAAGCCAACATGGTGAAGGCTGATCGCCTGGTCGATCGGTAGCTCGAGCCGGGTCATGGCGCTTGAGCGGGAGATCACGAATCCGAGGCCGATTACGGCCGCAACCACGATCAGACTGACCAGAGTGGTCGGCCGGAATCTCTTCATCGGGGCCAGGATGCCGGTTGCGCGCTTCGTCTCGGAACTGACGTCGACTGACATGGGCACATTCTCCTCAGGGCATAGAAACTATCGGTGACGAGCGTGAAGCGTCGCCTCTAACCTTCTCCAAAGAAACCAACAATCGCGCACACAGAATCGGCGCTCGTCGGCCGGATATGGGCTCTCAACCGGCGGTGCGCGCGAGCAGGGTTATGTTGTTTTGGCTGAACGCGACCCGATAGCCGTGTGCTTCGGCAGACAATAGGTCGCTCTGCTCACGCGCACGGGTCACGACGAAGTGGCGGGTCGAATTCGCATCGACCACAATCCACTGGGGGCGAACGGAAGCAAGAGGACGCAACCCGAAGAGGGTCACCGAGGCGCGACTTGTCAGTTGTGGGATGAGATTGTCTGACGCGGACACGGTCGCGCCGTCGGGAATTCTCGACAGCGCATTGGTGATTGCTGCAGTCTCGGGATTGGGTTGCCAAAACTTCGCCGTGGCGAATTGCGCGAAGGAGTGCGATGGCAGCAACGCCGCAGCGAAGAGCACGGCCACGCCAAGAGACGCGGGCACGATCCACCGTGACGATTGGCGATTCCGCTTGCGAATCCTGATCACGCCATCGACCATCGCGGCCACCATTATCGGCATGAGGACCGCGCTGTAGTGGTAGACAGTGCCCCAGTAGTTCGCATCGTCGCTGGCGAAACGCCACGCCAGCGTTGGCAGTGCAACGAGGACCATCGGGGATCGCAGGGCGACGAGCCCCGAGACAGCGATCGTGAGCGCGAGGGTCACCAGTTTCTCGCCTGCGGACATGCCGAGGACTTCGAGCACCGGGTGGTGCGAGAGCTTCGCCCAATAGTCGTACCCGCCTGACGCATTGACTGCCGGAAGGATCACCAGCATCTCGAGCGCCGTTGCGGCGGCGCCCGCGACCGCAACCGCAATGCCCAGGCGTCGCGCCCCGCGCAGGGCGATCAGCACCCCGATCACGGCCACGACGGACAGACCGAGATCCTCCTTCACGAGCACGAGAGGGAGCGCCCAGGCTGCCGCCGCACGCAGCCTCTGCTGGCCAAGTGCGCTCAGTGAGAAGGCGATGAGGGGCACGGCGAATGCGATCTCATGAAAGTCGAATCCGACCGCCGACGCGATACCGAACGACAGGCCGTACACCAGTCCCACGATCACGGCGGGGCCACGACCGAGACTCGTGCGGGCCCAGGAGACGAGCGGCCACGCCGCGACGGCGAACAGCACTGCCTGTGCGACAAGGAGGGTGATGGCCGTCGGCGCGAGCGCATAAAAGGGCGCGAGCAGCACAAGGATCGGATGGAAATGGTCCCCGAGTAGATTGAAGCCCGGGCCCTTAAGGATCACGATCGGTGGCTTCAGCTCCGAGTAGTTGCGGATCGCTTGCACGAAGATCCCGAGATCCCACCCACCAGTGTGGAAGGTCAATTGCCGCTCGACCGCAAACGTCGAATAGAAGACGGCCAGTCCCACGACGAAGACAAGGGCGATGCGGTTGCGGCGGATCGCCCTCGCGACCCCGAGAACCATGGATGACGCTGGCATCCCTCGTCGAACCAAGTCTGCGCACTCCCATACTGACCTGTCCCAAGGCGGTTGGGACGACGGCCCCGAGCGACCGTTCGCTCGAGGACTTTCATTGTGCCCGCGGGCCTGTCTCACAGTAGAGGGGCCCTTCTGTGTGAATGCCACACTTGCCGACCGCGCCCTGCGAACACACACAGACTCGACTAGAGCCACGGACAAGTTTTGTGGCGACCGCCCCGGCGAATACAAAAATGCAGGAAATTCACCACGAAAGGGACGCTTTCCGCCGAATGGTGCCGGTTGTGTGGTGAATCTCCTGCGTTCTCAGCGGCGCGGTGCGGATCGCCGCATCTACGGGAGTGCACAGCAAGCGCATCGGCGTCGGCGTCGGCGTCGGCAACACGTGAACGGAATTGGCGGAGGCCTGTCGGAGGCACTAAACAAAGAGGTCCGGACCCCAGCAAACTACTGGGTTCCGGACCGGTTGTGACCCCAACCGGATTCGAACCGGTGTTACCGCCGTGAGAGGGCAGCGTACTAGGCCGCTATACGATGGGGCCGTATGGACAACTCATCGAGTATGCCATAGGTCGGCCGTGGGCGCCAAAACGTCCGTCGCCCGGAAGTCAGAGCGGGGCCAACACGTTGAGGGCCGCCGGCACGATTTGGATCTCGAGGGGAAGCGGTCCGACCCGTTCCCCATCGGCGTAGGCGACAACATCCGGCGCATCGATCGTCAGGTGCCGCACGCGGTGAATGGTGACCCGCGGATCGGTGATGTGGGTGCCCGAGAACACCCGCGGAAAGATGCGGATGAACTCCAATCGCGATAGAGGGCGGACCACGAGAACATCCAGCAGTCCGTCGTCGAGTACGGCATCGGGGGTGACGAGCATTCCGCCGCCGATCGACGTGTTGTTGCCGACGGAAACGAGCACGGCCGGCGATTCGGAGGCGACGCCGTCGAGGGTGAAGCGATAGGTGATCGGCTTGAGCGTGGCCAGCTCCCGCAGCAGCGCGATCGTGTAGCGGCTCTTGCCTCGCGGCCAGGACATGCCGTTGGCCCGTTCGTTGACCACGGCGTCGAAGCCGGCGGACAGCACTCCGGCGAACCATCGATCGTCGTGGCCGGGTCGCTTCACGAGCACCGCGTCGATTGCTCGCGGCGG
>JAUZFY010000101.1 GCA_030840185.1 Microbacteriaceae bacterium
TTGGCGTAGTTCGCGAGTCCGACATGGGTCGGGTCCGGAGCCGTGCCGTTCCAGTTGAGCGTCGAGATGTATCCGGTGTAACCGACGGAGTAATAGAGGAGGCCGACAGAGAAGACGAGTGCCGGCAATATCCACGCGTAGCCGGGCGGCCGCCGGAAGGAGCGCCGACGAGCGGCGCTCCTTTCCTGTGCGCGGTCGTCGTCGGGCCTCATGATCGGGGTCTGTTCCGCGGCGCGAGATGAGATGGTCATCGTCGTGCCCGCCTGAGCGAAGTCGAACCGAATGGCATAAGCAACTAGCCCTTCGCCGATGACTGCAGAGTGGTCAACGCTTGCACAGGGGTGGCGTTGCCAGCGGCCACCGAAGCGGTGGCGACACCCATCGCTTGTCCGAGTGCGGTGCTGAGGTCCCCGAGTCGCGGCTCGGTGATCTTGCTGGCTCGGCCGATCAGCGACTGGAGCGTCGATTGTTGCGTGGACGGGTCAACCAGCGTGACATCGGACCACTTCGGCGAAACGCCACTGAGCGCGGAGATATCGTTCAAGGAGTTCGCGACGACCTGTTGGGCGGCCGTGTTGGTTCCGAGCCACGTGACGAAGGTCTCCGCCGCCTTCGGGTGCTTCGACTTGGTATTCACGGCCAGTCCGTAATCCGCATCCCCAAAGAGGGGAGCGGGGTTGCCGGCGCCCGTCACATCCGGGAACGGAATGGACACCATTGGGAAGGGCTTAGCATTCGCGACCCCTGCCGCGCTCACGGCGGCCGTTGCACCGGCGAGCGTCGAGTACTGCATGTACCAGGTGCCCATCATGACCATCGCGGTCTTGCCCGCCAGGAAGTCGTTGTTGACGTCGGGGTACTGCTGCACACCGACGGCGCCCTTCTGAATGATCCCATTGCCGAACATGGACTTGAACACGGTCATCGCCTGCACAAGCGTCGGGTCCGTCCACTTCGCCTTGCCGGCCGCAGCCTTCGACCAGACGCCCGGCTTGATGCTGTCGGCGATCGAGTGCAGCAGGTCCATGTTGAAGCCGGGGTCCCCGGCGCCTTGTTCGAAGCACGTCACCCCGTGGGATGCGAACGCCGAGCAGACCTTCACCCAGTCGGCGAACGTTTTCGGCGGAGTGAGACCGTACTTCGAGAACATGTCTGGGTTGATCCACACCGAGCCGGCATAGGTGGACCCGACGGCAAGCGCGGCGAGCTTGCCGCTAGAGGTGGTGAGGCCAGCCGGCCCGATCGCGGCGACCTTCGATTTCCAGTCGCTTCCGAGCTTCTTCGTCACGACAGGTGTCAGATCCAACGCGGACCCCTGATAGGCGGCGATCGATCCGATCCCGCCGCCTGGAGCGATGTTGAAGACGTCCGGTCCGACGGACGACGCGAGCGCCGGTCGAATCGCCGCGTCATAGCTTGCGGTCGCGACCTGCTTGTAGGTGACCTTGATGTTCGGATACACCTTGTTGAAGGCCGCAATGTACTGCTTGCCGACGCCAATCTCCGGCGTCCAACCCCACCAGGTGATCGAGCCCTTCGTAGCCGAGTCGGTCGAGTTCGAGCCACCCGAACTGCTGCAGCCCGCGAGGGCACCAGCGGCGAGGCCCGCCACGATGAGCGCGGCCGCGAGCGACTTGGCGCTGCGTCGGCCTGATCGTAATCCAAACATCTATGCCTCTTTCGTTTCCACGTCGTCGTGGGCGAAGCTTTCACGCTCCCGACGCACTTTCCATTGGGCGACTCCATGACGATAGAGACCGGGTCAAATTGTTGTCAATCTTTAGTCGCAAATACGAAATCTTTCGTTACTCTGAGAAGGACGGGAAAGGCGTTCAGATGCGTAAGGCTTCGACGGATTCGACAGCGCCGCGGCGGCCGGTGACGCTCGACGTGGTGGCCAGGGAGGCGGCGGTATCCCTGGCCACGGCGTCCAAGGTGCTCAATGGCAAGCCCGGGGTGTCGCCGCAGACACGAGAGCGCGTGACCGAGGTGCTTCAACGCCATGGATACACCAAGCGCGGTGGCGCTCAGGCCTACTCGCCCACCATCGAAGTGGTGTTCGGCGCTCTCGACGGTGCATGGCCGATCGAATTGATCCGCGGCGCGGTGCAAGTGGCGAGCGAAAGCGGTCTCGGCATCGTCGTGACCGAGAGCGGTCACGAGCACGGGGCGGCTCCGGGGTGGATCGGCCCTGTGCTGCAGCGTCAGCCAGCAGGGGTGATTCTCGTCGCCTCGAACCTCGCCGTCGACGCGAAGTATCAACTGCGCTCGCGCAACATTCCCTTCGTGCTCGTCGATCCGGCCGGGGATCCGGCGGACGACGTCCCCTCCGTCGGGTCAACCAACTGGGCCGGCGGAGTGCACGCGACGCGCCACTTGATCGAGCTCGGACACCGTCGAATCGGCGTCATTGCCGGACCGGAATCTCTTCTTGCCACTCGCGCGCGGATCGCCGGATTTCGGTCTGCCATGGATGAGGCCGGCCTACCCGTCGATGAGGAGTTGGTGCTGGTTCGGGCGTTCGATGACGAGGCGAGTCCGGCAGCCGGCCTTCACTTGCTCTCGCTGCCGCAGAGGCCGACGGCAATCTTCGCCACGAGCGACGTGAAAGCCCTCGCGACCTACGAGGCCGCGCGGGCGCTCGGCATCGGCATCCCTCAGGACCTTTCGGTGGTTGGCTACGATGACCTGCAGTTCGCGCGGTGGGCGGGGCCGCCCCTGACTACCATCCGCCAGCCACTGTATGAGATGGCGCAGGCCGCCGCCCGCCTGATCATCGCCTTCCGGGGTGATCAGGGTCGAGGAGCCGGTCGAGTCGAGCTTGCGACGACCCTGATCCTTCGGTCAAGCACGCAGTCGCCGTCGTGAAGCCGACCGCGGGCCCGACTTCGGCACGTTCGACCGGCTTGACGGATCAGGCCGCGGGCTTCGCGGGCGAATGCCAGTTCGAACGCCCGTCGATCTCCACTATCGAGATGAGCAGCGTGTCGGCACGGATGCCAAGCGCCGTTGTGTTGCGGACCATCGCCGCGTACATCTGATCCTTGATCTCGGGCGTGTAGCCGATTGACGCGAGCACCTCTATGTAGATGATGTCGTCCCGGTCTGCTTCGGGAAATGTTCGGCTGAAGACAAGTTCGCCGTCGTCGTGAAGCGTGAAGATTTGGAATAGATCATCGTCGGGCATGAGGAGACCGTCGACGAGGCTTTGATGCAGGGCAGCGCTCAGCGCCTCCATCTGCGGGCGTCGCGATCGGTGCATGTCAATGTGAATATGAGGCATGAGTCTCCTTGCTCCGTGGGTTGCGCTGCATCAAAGGCGCGATTTTCGGCCGTGTCAGTGCTTCCGCAACGGTAAATGCGCCTCGCATTCTGGGTCAATGTTTACAAGCAAATACGAAAGTTTTCGTCATGCATTCCGCCCAATTGTCGGTGCTGCCTGTTACCGTGCGGAAAATGAACCGACAAGACCTCTTCCTCATGTCCGACGCGGCGCTGCGTGACGTGATCGACATGATCGACCTCGACCAGCTCTCGCTTTCCGTTCCGGCGGGGTGGACGCGAAAGCCCCACGCCACCCTTCGGGACGTTCTCGCCGCGCACGCCTACGACGAGGCGTGGGTGCCGGACGTGCTGGCCGGTCGCACCGCCGAAGAAGTGGGGGCCCGATTCGACGACGATCTGCTCGGCGACGACCCGATCGGCAACTATGACGCTCTCAACGATGCCGCCACCGAGGCGGTTTCTCGTGATCTGGACTTCGACCGCGTCGTGCACCTCAGCTACGGCGCTCTCCCGCTCGGCGAATACCTCCTGCATGTGAGCACCTACCGCGCATTCCAGGCCTGGTCGATCGCGCACCTGCTCGGATTGGACTTCGCTCTGCCGGAACCGCTCGTCGACGGGCTATGGGAAAATGTAGGGCCGCAATTGGACGACTTCCGTGCGATGGGAGTCTTTCCTCCGGAGGTGGAGGCCCCGGCTGGTGCCGACAGCGAGACTCGATTGCTTGCCAGGGTGGGCTATTGGGCTCCCTGACTGGCCGTCCGTCCACCCGCACTGTGTAGGGCTGCCTGATCGCCTAAATTGGGGAGCATGCGCATCCACATCGCCACGGATCATGCCGGGCTCGAATTCAGCGAAGACCTGCAGCAGCATCTCCGATCCGCCGGCCACGAGGTCATCGATCACGGTCCGAAGGTCTATGACGCGCTCGATGACTACCCGAGCTTCTGCATCAGTGCCGCGCAGGCGACTGTCGCCGACCGGGAGGCCGGCGTTCAGGCGCTCGGGGTGGTCTTCGGGGGGTCCGGCAACGGTGAGCAGATCGCCGCGAACAAGGTGCTCGGCGCCAGAGCAGCCTTGGTCTGGAACGTCTCTACCGCGTTGCTCGCCCGCCAGCACAACGACGCCAACGTGATTGCTATTGGCGCGCGCCAACATTCCGTCGAGGAAGCGAAGCTTTTCATCGACACTTTCATCGCCGAGCCCTTTTCCGGGGTGGAGCGTCACGCGCGCCGGATAGCGCAACTCGCCGAATACGAAGCCACCGGCGGAATCGCCGGCCACGAGATCGACTGACCGTGCCAGAAGGTCACTCGGTACATCGCATCGCCCGTCAGTTCCGCTTGCACTTCGTCGGGCACGAGATTGCCGTCTCGTCGCCGCAGGGCCGGTTCGCGGATGGCGCGCGACTGCTCGACGGGCACCGGATGATCGGTGCGAAGGCCGTCGGCAAACAGATGTTCCTGCAATTCGACAATGACCTGTGGTTACGAGTGCACCTCGGCATGTACGGTGCATGGGACTTCGCCGGCGACATCACCGCCGACGCCACGGTGGTGTCGGCGGGCGGTCGAATGGGGCAGACGAACCAGCGCGGCACCGTGCTCGATCTGGACGCGGCAGAGGATTCGCTCGCGAGCATCGGCGCGCCGCGGCGCACCCGGCTTCGCATGTCGGAGCAGGAGAAGCTTGAGGCGCCGATCGAGAGCTTCCCCCCGGACCCGATCGGGGCGGTGCGGGTGCGGCTGCTCACCGACGAGGCAGTCGCCGATCTGCGAGGCCCCACCGCGTGCGAGGTGCAGACCCCGGAGCAGGTGGAGTCGAGCCTGGCGAAACTCGGGCCGGATCCGCTCGTGGACGACCTTGAGGAGGGGGAGGAGCGCTTCGTCCGGGTCGTGCGCAAGAAGCCAACGCCGATCGGGCTCCTGCTGATGGACCAAAACGTGGTGAGCGGAATCGGGAACGTATACCGCGCGGAGTTGCTCTTCAGAGCGCGTCTCAACCCGCACACCCCCGGCAAACTCGTGCCGGAGGAGACGGTGCGGTCGCTCTGGCGCGACTGGAGCTATCTGCTCGGTGTTGGTGTCAAGACCGGCCAGATGCTCACGATGGACGGGCTATCGAGCGAGGATCACACTAAGGCGCTCGCTCACCGAGACGATCGGCACTGGGTGTATCACCGCGCCGGACTTCCGTGCCGGGTCTGCGGCACCAATGTGGTCATGGAAGAGGTCGGCGGCCGGAAACTCTACTGGTGCCCAGCCGATCAGGCCTAGTCGTCCGACATCCGGTCCGCGCGGAGCCACAAT
>JAUZFY010000336.1 GCA_030840185.1 Microbacteriaceae bacterium
GACTCCGAGACCGCCTGAATGAGGCCGCCGTCGGACAGGTCATGCGCCGAGGCAATGATGTTCTGCTCCGAGCCCGCCTTGAGCAGCCCGGCAAGCGCCTGTTCTGCCGGGAAGTCGACGAGCGGCGGCCGACCGCCGAGGTGATCGTGAATGACACCGGCCCACGCCGAGCCGTCGAGCTCATTCCTCGTGGTGCCGAGCAGGTAGATGTTGTTGCCCTCGTCTTGCCAGCCGGAGGGGATCCGGTCCGCGACGTCGTCGATCATGCCGAGGACGGCGACGACCGGTGTCGGGTGGATTGGCACGTCGCCGGTCTGGTTGTAGAACGAGACGTTTCCTCCCGTGACCGGGATCTCGAGCTCGAGACACCCGTCCGCAAGTCCCTCGACCGCCCGGGAGAACTGCCACATCACCTAGGGGTTCTCGGGGCTGCCGAATTTGAGGCAGTCCGACACGGCGACGGGTGTCGCACCGGTGACGGCGACATTGCGGAACGCCTCGGCGAGGGCGAGCTGGGCACCCTGGTACGGGTCGAGTTGTGCGTAACGTCCGTTCGCGTCGGTGGCGACGGCGAAACCGAGCCCGGACTCTTCATCGACGCGGACCATGCCACCGTCGTCCGGGAAGGAGAGGGCCGTGTTGCCCATCACGTAACGGTCGTACTGGTTGGTGATCCAGTCCTTGGAGGCGAGGTTGCCGCTGCCGAGCAGGGCGAGTGCCTCGGCGCGGAGCTCCTCCGGCGTCGTTGTGCGCGGAAGCGAGGTGGCGGAGTCAGCCTGAAGGGCGTCGATCCAGGTCGGGTAGGCGACGGGTCGCTCGTAGACCGGGCCGTCCACCGCGACGGTGCGCGGCTCAACGTTGACGATCTCCTCGCCATTCCAGTTGATGACGAGCCGGCCGGTGTCGGTGACCTCGCCGAGCACGCTTGTCTCGACGTCCCACTTGCGCACGACCGCGAGGAATCCCTCGAGCTTCTCCGGGGTGACGATCGCCATCATGCGCTCCTGGCTTTCCGACATGAGGATCTCCTCCGCCGTGAGCGTCGGGTCGCGAAGCAACACCTTCTCGAGCTCGATGAACATGCCGCCGTCACCGTTTGAGGCCAGTTCCGAGGTGGCGCAGCTGATGCCGGCGGCCCCCAGATCCTGGATGCCCTCGACGAGATCTTGGCTGAACAACTCGAGGCAGCACTCGATGAGCACCTTCTCGGCGAACGGGTCGCCGACCTGCACCGCTGGCCGCTTCGTCGGCCCCCCTGCACTGAACGAGTCGGACGCGAGAATGGATGCGCCGCCGATGCCGTCGCCGCCGGTGCGGGCCCCGAACAGCACGACCTTGTTCCCCACCCCGCGGGCGTTAGCCAGGTGAAGGTCCTCGTGCCGAAGCACGCCGACCGCGAGGGCGTTAACGAGCGGGTTCGCCTGGTACACCGGGTCGAACCAGGTCTCGCCGCCGATGTTCGGCAGGCCGAGGCAGATGCCGTAGAACGAGATGCCGGCCACCACACCGTGCACGACGCGAGCCGTATCGGGGTCGTCGATCGCGCCGAACCGCAGCGCATCCATCACGGCAACCGGACGCGCCCCCATGGAGATGATGTCGCGCACGATCCCGCCGACGCCCGTCGCCGCTCCCTGGAACGGTTCGATGTAGGAGGGGTGGTTGTGGCTCTCGATCTTGAACGTGACAGCCCAGCCCTGTCCGACATCCACGACGCCCGCGTTTTCGCCCATGCCCACCATGAGGTTCTCCCGCATCTTCGGAGTCGTCTTGTCCCCGAACTGTCGCAGGTAAATCTTGGAGGATTTGTACGAGCAGTGCTCGCTCCACATGACGGAGTACATCGCGAGTTCGCCGCTCGTGGGGCGGCGGCCAAGGATCTCGCGGATCTTCAGGTATTCATTCTCTTTGAGGCCAAGCGCGGCGTACGGCTGCTCGCGATCGGGAGTTGCCGCGGCGTTCGAGACAGTGTCGGCTACAGAAATTGTTGGGGTGCTCACGGGCAGAAGTGCTCCTGGATAGAGTGCCGGATGCCACAATTCTATCCGGGTGCCGGTGGCGAACTTGGCGGGGGCTCTGGGAGCGGGGGACCCCGTCGCGCACGCCACTACACGAGGCGGCCGCCACCTCGAACGTCAGTTGGTGGAACCGACCGTTATCGTGTTGGCCCACGGGTCATCGAAGCTGACAGCTCGTCCGTCGTCGCGGATCTGGATGCCGTGGTGCGACATTCGCTCGGTCAGCGCCCCGAGGTCGTCGTTGCTCGGCACCCTGATGTCGATTCGGCTGAGCCCGAGGGCAAGTTGCCGCGGTCCCGCGCCGCGCGAGTTCCAGGTGTTCATGGCCAGGTGGTGGTGATAGCCGCCAGCACTCACGAACAGGGCGGAGCCGGGCAACTCGCCCATAGTCTCGAATCCGAGCAGGTGCACGTAGAACTGCCTGGCCGTCTCCACGTCTCCGACCTGAAGGTGCACGTGCCCGACGGTTGCCCCGCCGATGACCGGTTCTGCGACGGCGGCCTCGGTGAGGTGCTCCCGCAGGAACAGGTTCGGGTCAAGGTAGAGGGTGGACATCTCGAGAGTCCCGTGCGTCCAGCTCCAGGCGCTGCGATCGCGATCCCAGTAGAGCTCGACCCCGTTTCCCTCGGGATCGGTGAAATAGAAGGCCTTGCTGACAAGGTGGTCGGAACTGCCGGTGAAGGTGTTCGGGTACTTTTGTGCCACCGAGTAGACGGCGGCGGCGAGGGCCTCCTCCGTCTCAAACAGGATCGCGGTGTGAAAGAGACCGGCCTCGTGGGCGCTCGCGTGCTTTAGCTCCGGCGCGTGCACCAGGATGATGACGGGCGTGGTCCCTCGACCGAGCGTCACGGTGTTGTCGGCGTCGGTTCCGGCGGCTCGTTCGGCCCCGACGAGCACGCGGAGGCTGACCGCATCCCGGTAGTACTTCGTCATCGCGTCGAGGTCGCCGACGAGCAGGGTCACGGGCCCCATGGTTGTGTCTGCGGCGAGAATCTCGTGGTCGGTCATGACAGCTCCTCTGGGTTGCGGCTCGCAGCGTACAACTTAGTTGAGGGTTCAACTATTCCCCGGCTAGAGTCGAGCGATGACCCGACTCACGGATGCCCAACAGCACGCCTGGCGTGAACTAGTGATGGCGACCCACCTGCTCGACGAAGCCCTCGATCGCCAGTCGCAGCGCGATGGCGGTATGCCGCACGCCTACTACAAGCTGCTCGTCCTGCTTTACGAGTCGCCCGGTCACGGCCAGACGATGAGTGGGCTTGCGGCTCAGCTGCGGTACTCACTCAGCCGACTCACTCATGCCGTGACCAGCATGGAGAAGTCGGGCTGGCTGATGCGAAGCCGGTCGACCGACGATCGCAGGGTGCAGACAGTTTCACTCACGGATGCCGGGGTCACGGTGGTGAGGCGGGTGTCCCCGCTGCAGGCATCCGAGGTGCGATCGCGGGTGTTCGCACGGCTCAGCGACGAACAGGTCACTCAGCTCGCGGCGATCGGCTCCGCGATTGTCGCCGGCCTCGACGCTGGCCCCGACTGAGCGCGACTCCGACCGCATTAAACGACCGAGCGCGTCGCCCAAGAGAAGAAGCCCCGGGCGACGCGCTGGTCAGCTGGATAGCTGCTCGCTCAGCTGGCGACGCTCTCGCTGGCGAGGCGCGACGACACCTCGTCGAGGCGGACGATCTGCTCGGCCGTGATGGCGACATCCGGCGCAGAGAGCAGGTCTGCGAGCTGTGCGGAGCTCGTCGCGCTCGCGATCGGCGCGACAATGCCGTCGCGGGAGAGCAGCCAGGCGAGTGCCACCGAGGCGATCGAGGTACCGAGCTCCTTCGCGACGTCGTCGAGCACATCGACGACGGCCAGGCCCTCCGGAGTGAGGTAACTGCCGGCGCCGGCACCGCGGGCTGCGCCTTCGAGGCTCTCCGCGGTGCGGTACTTGCCGGTGAGGAATCCGCTCGCCAGCGAGAAGTACGGCATCACGCCGAGGTTTGCGGTGGCCGCTGCGGGCCAGAGCTCCGTCTCGAACGGTTCCCGGTGCACCAGGTTGTAGTGCGGCTGGAACGCGACCGGAAGCGCAAAGCCGTTGCGAGTCGCGATCTCGATCCACTCCGCGATCCGCGCGGCGCTGTAGTTGGAGATGCCGAGGTAGCGCACCTTCCCGGCAAGCACCAGCTCGTTGAAGGCGCCGAGTGTCTCCTCGAGCGGGGTCGTCTCATCGTCGAAGTGTGCGTAGTACAGGTCGATGTGGTCGCTCTGAAGGCGGGCGAGCGATGCATCCGCCGCCGCGGCGATGTTGGCGGCAGCGAGACCGCGGTGCTCAGGGTGCTGGCTTACTTTCGTCGCGACGACGACGGAGTCGCGATTGCCGCGAGCCGCCATCCAGCTACCGATGATCCTCTCGGACTCTCCTCCGGAGTTTCCGGGAACCCAGGCGGAGTAGGAATCCGCGGTGTCGATAAAGTTTCCTCCACCGGCGACGAACGCATCGAGCACCCGGTGTGACTCGGCCTCGTTCGAGGTCCAGCCAAAGGTGTTCCCGCCCAGGTTGATGGGGAATACTTCGAGGTCAGAATTACCGATTTTCGGCATGGCGATCCTTTCGTGACGCGACAAAGGCGCTCGAACGTTTGCGATCCTGCGCCGCTAACTCCAAATGCGCCACGGAGCGATTCATTCCCGGACCGGTCGCAACCCGGCGGATTCGCAGGCTTCGCGGCCGCGGAACGGGACCGAACACGAGCATCGCCCGGTTACGCGGAATTCCGAAAGCCGCCTACCGTGGAAGTCCGGTAGTGGAGACAACGCTTGGAAGGAGACCGCGTGTTCCAGTGGAGATCTTGGCCTGGTCTTGGTATCGCCTTGGCCATCGCGCTCGTTGCGACGGTGGTAATCGTCGTCGTCACCTCAATCATTGCCAGGGTCGCGGCACGCCGGGAGAGCTGGGCGAGTGGGCTCGTCATCCGCGCGAGATATCCGTATCGCCTACTTCTCCTCATCATCGCCATGTGGATCGCGGTCGCCCTCACCCTGCCGCGAAACACGTCGCGGGAACTGACCATCTGGAACAACGTGCATCACGGTTTCCTCATCGCGGCGATCGCGGGCGGCACGTGGTTGTCCTCGGCGCTCGTGAGTTTCGCGCTCGGACTCGCCACAGGCCGCTATCGACTGGATGTCGCGGACAACAAGCGAGCACGCAGGGCTCACACCCAGATCGCGATAGTGCGTCGGCTCGCGTCGGTTGTGATTCTGATCGTCGGAATCGCGAGCATCCTGTTGACCTTTCCCGGTGTGCAGGCGGTCGGCGCGAGCGTGCTCGCGTCAGCGGGCCTCGTGAGCATTGTTGCGGGCCTTGCCGCCCAGTCGACCCTGGCCAACGTGTTTGCCGGGGTTCAGCTTGCCTTCAGCGACGCCATTCGGGTCGATGACGTGGTCATCGCGCAGGCCGAGTGGGGTCGGATCGAGGAGATCACCCTCACCTACGTCGTTGTGCACATCTGGGACGATCGGCGGCTCGTACTTCCGTCCACGTACTTCACGAGCACACCGTTCGAGAACTGGACCCGCCACTCGAGCCAGCTACTCGGGTCTGTTGAGTTCGACCTCGACTGGCGAGTGAGCCCGGCCCAGATGCGGGCTCATCTCGCCGAGGTCCTGGCCAAAAC
>JAUZFY010000125.1 GCA_030840185.1 Microbacteriaceae bacterium
GGAAAACCGAGACGGCGTCGAGCTTTTGAACGACGTCGCCGGTCAGCGGGTGGAGGCTGTACAGTCCTTCGATCTCGTCACCGAACATCTCAATGCGGATGGCGAGTTCCTCATACATCGGGATGATCTCGATGGTGTCGCCACGCACCCGGAAGTTCCCGCGCGAGAAGTCGACGTCGTTGCGCTGGTATTGCATCGACACGAACTTGCGAATGAGGGTCTCCCGGTTGATCTTCATTCCAATCTGGAGGGCCATCATCGCGTCGAGGTATTCCTCCGAGCTGCCGAGGCCGTAGATGCAGGACACCGTCGAGACCACGACGACATCGCGTCGGCTGAGAAGTGAATTCGTGGTCGAGTGACGCAACCTCTCCACCTCGGCGTTGATCGAGGAGTCCTTCTCGATGAAGGTGTCGGTCTGCGGAACGTACGCCTCCGGCTGGTAGTAGTCGTAGTAGGAGACGAAGTACTCGACGGCGTTATTCGGCATGAGTTCCCGGAACTCGTTGGCGAGCTGGGCCGCGAGAGTCTTGTTGTGGGCGAGCACGAGGGTGGGTCGCTGCACCGCTTCGATGAGCCACGCCGTCGTCGCCGACTTGCCGGTGCCGGTGGCACCGAGAAGCACCACATCGGTCTCCCCCGCGGTGATCCGCGCCGTGAGTTCGGCGATCGCGGTGGGCTGATCGCCGCTCGGCGTGTACTCGCTGACGACTTCGAACGGGCGCACAGAGCGTGTCGGTTGCATGCGTTAAGTTTAGATAGAGCCGCTGACACAGTCTCGAGGGAATGTGCCGTTGGATGTCTGGGCGTTAACTAAAGCTGCACATAGGGGTTCCATAAGGCCCATAAATATGGTGCAAAGGGTCGACAAGACCACCGTGGCCCAGATCACAAGAAGACGGATTGTGAGGATCGCATGACGATCACCAAAGAGTCGCATGTGCCGGTGAAAGCAAGCCCAATATCCGGGCGGATGCGCGGACGGGTCGTGGTGCTCCTGTGCATCATGTACGCCATTTCGTACATCGACCGCACCAACATTTCCACCGCGGGCCCGACCATGATGAAGGCCCTCGGCCTCACCAACGCCGAATTCGGGCTCGCCGTCGCGGCCTTCTCGATCCCGTACGCGCTGCTGCAGATCTTCGGCGGAAACCTCGGAGAGCGCATCGGCCCTCGCAAGGCGCTGTTCTCGATCGGCATCCTGTGGGGCGTCGCGACAATCGCGACCGGCTTCTCTGTCGGGCTGCTCTCCCTCGTCGGAGCGCGGCTGCTGCTTGGACTCACGGAGTCGGCAGCGTTTCCCACCGCGACCGCGGCCATGTCCAAGTGGGTGCCACCGGACCGCAACGGATTCGTGCAGGGCGTTGTCCACTCCGCGTCAAGGCTCGGCAACGCCGTTGCCCCGCTCATCGTCGGCGGGCTGATCATCTGGGGCGACGCGTTGAACGGGCCACTCGCCGGGTGGCAGATCTCCTTCATCCTCATCGGCGTGTTGAGCGCGCTCTGGGCTGTGCTCTGGGTGACGATGTTCCGCGACCGCCCCCAGGACTACCCGAAGATCACCGAGAAGGAGCTTTCGGAGATTCCGCGGGAACTCGAGCGGGCGGCCCGCCCGCCGGTGCCGTGGAAGCGACTCACCCGCACGATCCTGCCTGTGGCCTTCGTCGACTTCGGCTACGGCTGGACCCTGTGGGTTTTTCTCACTTGGATCCCGAGCTTCCTCGCCGACAGCTTCGGGCTACCGCTGGCCACATATGCGCTGTTCACCACGTTCGTTCTGCTCGCCGGCGTCGTCGGCGACACCGTCGGCGGTGTCTTCGGCGACCGCCTTCTCCGCCGCACCGGCAACCTCCGGTTCGCCAGGCGCACCGTGCTGCTTATCGGCCTGATCGGATCGCTCGTCTGCCTGACCCCGCTCCTGTTCGTTCACGACCTCACCGTCGCGACAATTGCCCTCTCGCTCTCCTTCTTCTTCCTCGAACTCTGCAACGCGACCCTGTGGGCGATTCCGATGGATGTCGCCCCCGAGTGGTCGGGAACGGCGAGCGGAATGATGAACACCGGTTTCGGCCTCGCCGGAATCGCGTCACCGGCCCTCTTCGGCTTCCTGGTCGACCGCACCGGTTGGCAGTGGCCGTTCGCCGCATCGGTGATCCTGCTCGGGGCCGCCGCTGTCGTGGCCGCCGTCATGAAGCCGCGTCGCGTGCTTCCCAAGGGCGTCGACGAGATCCAGACCCAGTCCGCCTGACCACGGTGCCATGCGCCCCCGATGGGCGTATCCGGACACGAGTGGGTGGTGCGATCACGCGGACGCGGCCTGCTCTCGCACGCGGCTGCGCTGGATCTTTCCGGTCGGGGCGCGCGGCAGGTCGACGACGAGGCTGATTTCGACCGGGCGTTTGTAGCGCGGAAGTTCTCGCTCACACCGGGCGCGAAGCCCGTCGAGTATGTCGCCGGTCTCGGCATCCGGCACCCCCTCCGCCGTCATGACGTACGCGACGGGCACCTGATGCAGGATGGGGTCCGGGCGTCCGACGACGACTGCCTCCCGCACTCGTTCGTCACCGAGGAGCACTTCCTCGACCTCGGCCGGGTACACCTTCTCTCCCCCGCGGTTGATGACGTCGTCCGAACGCCCGGACAGGAACACAAAGCCGGAGTCGTCGATTCTGCCGAGGTCACCGGTACGCAGCCACCCGTCGTCATCGAAGCGGTCGGCGGCCGCCCCCGCGAAGTATCCGGTCACAATGCCCGGCCCGCGGATCCAGAGGCCGCCGACGCTTCCGGGCGCAAGGACGGCCCCGGCGTCGTCGCGCACCTGAATCTCCGATCCGACGGCAACGCCGACCGAGCCGCCGGGAACGGAGCCGCCGAGCGGCGTGGCGGTGATCTGACTTGCCGCCTCGGTCATTCCGTAGCTCACGACGAGCGGTACAGTTCCGAGGGCGGCCCGCACCGCGTCCGGGAGCGGGGCGGATGCCGAGCGGACGAAGCGCAGAGTGTCCGGGAGTTCGAGCTCCCCGCCGCGCGCGAGCACGGCAAGGATTGCCGGAACGGCGTTGATCCAGGTGATTCGTCGCTCGCGCATGAGATCCCAGAAGCCGGTGCGATGGAATCGGCGGTCGAGCACGAGGGTCGCCCCCGCGACGAGAGTGGCAACGAGACCGACCACTTCGGCGTTCACGTGGAATAACGGGAGCGAGTTGTAACCGCGATCGGCCTCGGTGAGCTCGTTGTGCTGTGCGATGCCACGGCCAACGAAGAGCAGTTGCGCCTCGCTCAGCTCGACCCCCTTCGGCATTCCAGTGGATCCTGAGGTGAACAGCAAGGCCGAGCCGGAGGATTCCGCGTCGGAGCCCGCCATGACCTCGGCCCGGTCCGGCACCATCTGCGCTGCGCCATCAGACTGCGTCGCGCCATCGGCCGGAAGTCTCAGCAGCGTGCTTGCGCCAACCGCGTCCCGGTCATCCCGGTCGGTGACGAGTACGGTGTCGCCGTCGATCAGGCCGACGATCTTGGCCAGGTCAAGTGTTCCGAGATCGGGGTTGACCGGAACCGAACGGAGCCCGGCCGCGACCACCGCGAGGTGCACGACCGCGAAATCGAGCGGGTCGTCGATATCCACGACGACCGCGCCGGGGTGCCGATCGCCGGGCCGAAGCCTGTGGCTCCAGTCCTTGACGCTCTCGGCGAGCCGGCCGAAGCTCACCACCCGATCGGATCGCGCGTCTTCGAGGAATACTGCGGACGGGTTTTCGCTCGCGCGGTGTTCAATGAGCGTTGCCAAGCTCTCGGGGGACGGCCGACCGGAACTGATCATCCTCCGAGCCTAGGCGAGAGCGGATGGGCGCCACGCGGAGTCGCCTCCGCTTCCGCGGATTCAGCCGCCAGATCAACGCACCTTTGACAGCATCCAATTCCAGATCGGCGCGAAAACCGGAACACCGGAGCGTGACCGCGGAGTCAGATTCGTGATGTCGCGCACGTGAGATTGCCCCGGCGTGCCGAGAGCGAGGGTGGTCTGGACGACGTGGGCTTGTTTGGCAGGGGCGAGAGTCGTCGTGTTGACCGGCTTTCCCAGCCCGAGGGCCGCCCACGACTCAACGATGTTCTTGTTGTACACGTCGTTAGCACTCACGAAGCCGTACATCGCTGACGCCGGGGTCGCTCCCGGGGAAGTCATCCACGACGCCGGAACGCCGTTGTCGCTCTCAACCGGAGAGGAGAACATCAGCACTCCGCGCACGCGATACTTGTGAGCGATGAATGCGGATTGGCCACCGCCCTGGGAGTGGCCGGCGACGACTATCTTGTTCCATTTGATGCGAGACCCGCTGACGTAGTTCGTCCAGCCACCGGTCGAGTCAAATTTGTTGAGGTAGGACAGGGCAACTCGCAACCGGTTGACGATCGAGTCGGCGGGACTGATCGCGCTGTAGACGGACGGGTGCGAGCCATCCAGTCGGTTCTGCTGCACGGCCGTGTAGCAATCGG
>JAUZFY010000166.1 GCA_030840185.1 Microbacteriaceae bacterium
AGCGATCGGGGCGTCGTACCAGCCGGTGCGGCGGGGGCGGCCGGTGGTTGTGCCGAATTCCGCTCCGGCGGCCCGCAGGAACTCTCCGGATTCGTCGTGCAGTTCGGTGGGGAACGGGCCGGCGCCGACCCGGGTCGTGTACGCCTTCACCACGCCGATGACCCGCTCGAACCGGTTGGGGGCGACCCCGGATCCGGTCGCGGCGCCCCCGCGCGTGGCGCTCGAGGAGGTGACGAACGGATACGTGCCGTGGTCGACATCCAGCATCGTCGCCTGCCCGCCCTCGAACAGCACGTGCTTGCCGGCCTCGAGCGCCTCGTGCAGAAGCAGGCTGGTGTCGGCGACCATGGGCCGCAGTCGGTCGGCGTAGCTGAGGAGGTCGGCGACGATCTCGTCGACCGTGATCGCACGGCGGTTGTAGATCTTGACGAGCAGGTGGTTCTTCTGGTCGAGCGCCGCCTCGACCTTCTGGCGCAGGATGTTCTCGTCGAACAGATCCTGGATGCGGATGCCAACCCGGTTGATCTTGTCGGCGTAGGCAGGCCCGATCCCGCGCCCGGTCGTGCCGATCTGACGCTTGCCGAGGAAGCGCTCGGTGACCTTGTCGAGGGTGCGGTGATACTGCGTGATGACGTGAGCGTTCGCACTGACGAGAAGCCGCGAGACGTCGACGCCGCGCGCGCTCAGCGCCTCGAGCTCGTGAAAGAGAACCTCAATGTCGACGACGACACCGTTCGCGATCACCGGGACCACACCGGGGCTGAGGATCCCGGAGGGGAGCAGGTGAAGCGCGTACTTCTCGTCCCCCACGACGACGGTATGACCCGCGTTGTTGCCTCCGTTGAACTTCACAACGTAGTCGACGCGGGGGCCAAGAAGGTCGGTCGCCTTGCCCTTGCCCTCGTCGCCCCATTGGGCACCGATCAGAACTATTGCGGGCATGGCGGATCCTTACGTCAAACCGGGATGAAACCCAATTCTATCGAACCACTGAACGGCCCGCCCTAACCCCTAACTTGCACAGCGATGTGCAAGTTATTACGATGGATTCCGTGACCACGACACCCCCACCCCGCCGGCCGCGACGCGACGCGACGGAGAACCGCGAGGCCCTGCTCGCGGCGGCGCGCGCCGTCCTCAACCGCGACCCGGCCGCCTCTCTCGAGGCGATCGCGGCCGAGGCAGGCCTCAGCCGACGATCGATCTACGGGCACTTCTCGAATCGCGACGACCTGCTGCTCGAGCTGGTCACCTCCGGATCGCGGCGTGTGGCATCGGCGCTCGAAACCGTTTCGCATCCCGACCCGCTCACCCGGCTGGCACTGATCGCCTCGCACCTCTGGATCGAAGTGGAGAGCGTGCGGGTGATGGCCGTCGTGGCCCTCCGTGGCCCGCTCGTCTCCCACACCGTCGGCGCCCTCGGGTCCGTTCGTCGAGAGGTCCGGGAGGCCATCCGCGCCGGGCAAGCCAACGGCACGATGCGGCCGGACATTCCGGTCGACCGACTCGCCCGACTCGTCGAAGCCACCGCGCTTTCGGTGCTCGAGGAGTCGACCGAGCACGCGATCGACGCCGGCGAGGGACAGCGTCTGGTCATGCTGATGACCCTCGGTGCCGTGGGACTCGGATGGCGCGAGTCGCAAGAGTTCATCGCCGAGACGCCCGAACTGATCTGGAGCGGCGAGTGATGCGGGTATCCCTCGAAGACGCCGCCGTCGGCACGGGTCTCGGCGCCGCCGTGCCCCCGATTCGGCTTGTCGTCGACGGACGGATCCCGGTCGTGATCGCAGTCGAATCGGACGAGCGACCGCTTCTCGTTTCGATGTTGCTCGGCGGGCGGCTCCGGCCGGACTCCGGTCGCGTGCTCGTCGATGGGGCGGAGGATGAAGCCGGCCTTCGCAATCGAACGGCTGTCGTCGACGCCCCCATCGCCTCCGAACCGAGCCCCGGCATCCGGTTGAAGACCATCGTCGCCGAAGAGCTCTCGTTCGCTTCGCTTCCGACGTCGCGGCGAGCAGTGAGCGACTTTCTGGTGCGACACCGACTCGAGGACTACGCGAATCTTCCGGTGCGCGCTCTCCCGGCGACCGACCGGATCCGCCTGCTCGCCGAACTCGCGGTGCTAAGGCACGGGGTCGAGTCGCTCGTTGTGACCTCACCGGAGCGCCACGGCGGAGTTCCGGGCGAGTGGTACCGGCCGCTCGTCGCGATCGCCGAGCGAGGCGTGACAGTCGCGATCGTGACCGACCTCGCCACGGCCAACATCCTGCTCGCCCTCGGGGCTCGCGACGGAGCCGAACCGCAGCAGCCAGAAGCAACCCCCACCGAGACCGTTGCCAGCGACATCGCCGAAAGCTCACCACCATGAAGATCTACCCGCTCGTTCGCGCCGAGGTCGCGCGCCTTACCGCGAGCCGCATCGGCATCGCGTCGCTCATCGCGCTCATGACGGTTCCGGTCGTCTACGGGGGGCTCTACCTGTGGGGCAATCAGGACCCATATAGCGGCCTCAATCGGGTGCCCGCGGCGCTCGTCGTTCAGGACACCGGAACGACGGTCAACGGCAAGGCTGTGGACTACGGGATGAACGCGGCCGCGAGCCTCATGAAGGGCAAGCAATTCGACTGGGTGCGGGTCTCCGCTGCAACGGCTGCCGCCGGCGTCAAGCAGGGGAAGTACGACTTCGAGCTCGACTTTCCTGCCGACTTCTCCCGCACGCTCGCCTCGGCGACCGGTAATCATCCCGTCTCTGCCGCGCTGAAGCTCACGACCGACGACACGAACAGCTACCTGAGCACGACCATTGCCAAGCAGGCCGCCGAGGCCGTGCGAGTCGAGATCGCGAAAGAGGTCGGGGCGACCGCATCCAACACATTGCTTACCAACATCAATTCGATTCGCGGCGGCCTGGTCAGCGCCGCAACCGGGGCCGCGTCAGTCGCGTCGGGAGCAGCGAGCGCTGCGAGCGGTGCGAGCTCGCTCGCCTCGGGAAGCGCGAGCGTCGCATCCGGTGCCGCTTCTCTCTCCGCTGGGCTTGCCCAGATCGATTCGCGGACTTCCGCTCTGCCGTCGGCTACCGCGAGCCTCGCCGTCGGAGCCGGTGCCCTGTCGTCGAGCCTCGCGACCGCCGCCGGGCAAAGTTCCGCGCTTCAGGGTGCAACAGCCCAGGCCGCGGCTCTCGCCCCCAGCGCCGCCCAGCAGACGCAGATCGCGAACGCGTTTACCGCCGCCGGTGTCGATCCGACGGTCAGCGGCCCGATTCTGGCTCAACTGCGCGCCCTGTCACCGGTCACGGCGGGAATCGCCGGGACGGTTAGTTCCACGGTTGTTCCCGGGCTATCCGCCGCGTCAGCGGGAGCGGCGAGGCTGTCCGCGGGCGCCGCGGCGCTCAACGCGCAGACCCCCGGCCTCAAGTCGGCCGTGCACTCGGCCGCGGCCGGCGCCTCACAGCTCTCCATCGGGGCCGGACAGACCTCGAGCGGCGCATCCGACCTGTCGAACGGCGTCGGTCAATTGGCCAGCGGGTCGAGCACCCTGAGCAGTTCGCTTTCCGACGCCGTGACGCAGATTCCGCAGACCACCGCAACACAGCGAAAGACCGCGTCGAACTTGCTCGCCAACCCGCTCCAGGTCAATCAGACCGCGATCACCGAGGCGCAGAACTACGGGGCCGGCCTCGCACCGTTCTTCCTGAGCCTCGCGTCCTGGATCGGCATCTACGCGCTATTCCTGATCGTCCGACCGCTGTCGCGGCGCGCCCTCACGGCCGTCAGGCGCCCCATCCGCACGACGCTCGCCGGTTGGCTCACCCCCGCGCTGCTCGGCGTCGTCCAGATGGTCGCGCTCTTCGCAATCGTCACTCTGGCCCTCCGCCTGAACGTGGCCAATCCGCTCGGGCTGATCGGCTTCATGGCCTTCGTCGCGGTCACCTTCGCCGCGATAGTGCTCGCCCTCAACGTGGTGCTTGGCAGTGTCGGGCAGTTCCTCGCGCTCGTGTTCATGGTGGTTCAGCTGGTCACGGCCGGCGGCACTTTCCCGTGGCAGACGCTTCCCGCGCCGTTGGCTGCGCTGCATTGGCTGCTGCCGATGAGCCACGCGGTCGAGGGGATCCGGCAGCTCATGTACGGGGGCCTCTCCGTCGCCGTCTGGAATGCGATCGTGCCACTGCTTCTCTGGCTCGTCGGATCGCTCCTCGTCGCGACGCTTGGCGCGCGGAGACAGGTCAGGTTCCGGCTGTTGCGCGAGTTGCGCCCGTCCCCCATCGGGGCCTGACCCAGCGAAACTGCCTGCGGTCAGCTCGGGAAGCTCGCGTGCTGCACGATCCAGGCGTGCATTGCGATTGCCGCGGCCGCGGAGGCGTTGATGCTTCTGGTGCTTCCGAACTGGCTGATCTCTACCACCGTGTCGGCCGCGGCGAGCGCCTCTGGCGAGAGCCCGGGGCCCTCCTGCCCGAACAGGAGGACGCATGACGTGGGAAACTGGAACGTCTCAATGATCACCGAGCCCGGCACGTTGTCGATGGCGATGATCGGGATCCCGGCATCGCGCGCCCAGTCGGCGAAGCTCGAAACATCCGGATGGTATTGCACGTGCTGATACCGATCCGTGACCATCGCCCCACGCTTGTTCCAGCGCTTGCGGCCGATGATGTGGACGGTGTCAGCCGCGAAAGCATTGGCGCTGCGCACGATCGAACCGATGTTCATGTCGTGCTGCCAGTTCTCGATCGCGACGTGAAACGGGTGCCGCGTGAGGTCGAGATCGGCCACGATCGCTTCCATCCGCCAGTAGCGGTAGCGGTCGACTACGTTGCGCGAGTCGCCCTTGGCCAACAGCTCAGGGTCGTAGAACGGCTCGGTTGGCAGCTCGCCCTTCCACGGCCCGACCCCGTAGGTGGTGAGCTCGACGCTCGGCTCTGGAGTCTCGTCGGTCGGTGTATCAGGCACGCAATCGAGGCTAGCGGGGATCGAGATGCCGCTCGGCCTTCGCCGCAGTCTCGATACTATGTCCCCATGAGAGACCGAGGCGAAATTGAGTGCTGGCTGACCGACATGGATGGCGTGCTCGTTCACGAAAACCACCCCGTTCCCGGTGCGGCGGCTCTGCTTCAGCAGTGGCGCGACCAGGGCAAGCCGTACCTCGTACTCACCAACAACTCGATCTTCACCCCGCGCGATCTCAGCGCCCGCCTCAAGGCTTCTGGGCTCGAAGTTCCGGAGGAGGCGATCTGGACGTCAGCCCTCGCGACAGCGGATTTCCTCGCCTCGCAGGCTCCCGGGGGGTCGGCCTTCGTCATCGGCGAGGCCGGAATCACGACGGCACTGCATGAAGCCGGGTTCATCATGACCGAGACCAATCCGGACTATGTCGTGATCGGTGAGACCCGCAACTACTCGTTCGAGGCAATCACCAAGGCCATTCGACTGATCGGCGCCGGGTCGCGCTTCATCGCCACGAATCCGGATGCGACGGGTCCGAGCGCCGACGGCCCCCTTCCGGCCACCGGAGCCGTGGCCGC
>JAUZFY010000216.1 GCA_030840185.1 Microbacteriaceae bacterium
AATTCACCGTTCCTGTCGGGCTCGGCACGTTCCAGGCCTGCATCTACGCCATCAATGTCGGTGCCGGTGCCAACCAGCTTCTCGGGTGCAAGAACCTGTCCACGCCGTCGGGTCCGCCGACCGGAAACCTCGAAGCCGCCTCTATCGCGGGTAACAGCGCGACGCTGGTCGGGTGGGCGCTCGACCCTGACGCGCCGACCTCCATTCCCATTGACGTCTACGTCAATGGGGGCTGGGGTGGAGAGTTCACCGCCAACGGCGACCGCCCGGATGTCGGCGCGATTTATTCGGGATACGGGGCCGCGCACGGTTTCCACATCACGGTGCCCGTTGGGGGAGGGGTGAGTCAGGTTTGCGCCTACGCCATAAATATCGGTGGGGGATACAACGTGCCCCTTGGGTGCAAGAGCGTGACGGCTCCCACCGGTCCACCGATAGGTAACTTCGAGTCGCTGGTTGCGGCGAACGGAAAAGCGACTCTGCAGGGCTGGACTGTCGATCCGGACGCCCCGACGACTCCGCTACCCGTTCACGTCTACGTCAATGGAGTGTGGGGCGGCGCGTTCGTCGCCAACACCACGCGCGACGACATTGCCAGTGCATTCCCGGGTTACGGGTCGGCTCACGGATTCCAGATTCCGATCTCCGTGCCGGGTGGTACGAGCCAGGTGTGCGTCTACGCGATCAACCAGGGCCCCGGAAACAATCCGTCGCTCGGTTGCAAGACCGTTGTGATGCCATCCGGTCCGCCATTTGGCCATCTGGAGGCAGTGACCCCGTCTAACGGGCAGGCCTCGCTCGTCGGTTGGGCGATCGATCCCGATGCTCCGGCTTCAATCGCCGTACACGTGTACGTGAATGGTGCGTGGGGAGGCGCGTTCACGGCTGACGGAAGCCGTCCGGATGTGGCGGCGGTGTATCCTTCTTCTGGTGCCGCGCACGGCTTCCAGATGTCGGTGCCGATCCCCCCGGGTTCGGATCAGGTTTGTGCGTACGGCATCAACATCGGAGTCGGGTACAACCAGTTGATCGGTTGTCAGACCGTCACTGGTTAGCGCGGCCGGTCATCACCGCGCCGTCCGCGGGATTCCGGCTGAGTTGTCGTTACGGCAGCGGAAGTTGCACTAACGAGAGATTGCCATGGTGAGTACGAGAACGCTGTTCGATGGAATTCGTCGATTCAAGTGGCTTCCGGCGCTTCTGCTCATAATCGCCTCATTTGCTTATGTGGGCGTCAAAGTTCCGACCCACCAGCAGTTCTCTCCCTACGACGAATACGTGTACCTCGACTACCTCGACAAGGTACCGACGCAGCTCGTGGTTCATGAGTACGAGAAGGTCGGCGACTACGCCCGAAACGAAATCTCCTGCCGCGGAGTATTGAATTACGGCAGCTTCGGACAGGGCTGCAATGTGGGTTCTCACAACGCCAACGTTGACTATCCGTACGCGGGGAACACCGGGGCGGACATCTACAGTCCCGCCTATTTCGCCGTCACCTGGGTATTCGCCCAACCGCTCACTTGGCTAGGACTCGATCTCCTCGACGCGGGACGACTGGTTGGGGCCCTCTGGCTCGCGGCCGGGCTTCTGTTGCTCTACGGGGCGATGCGAGAACTTGGTGCGGGGCGAGCCATTTCGGTCGGCATCAACCTGTTCGTGATGATGAGTTCGGCGATCTACTGGGCGGACACCTATCTGAGTACCGACGCCCCATCGCTTGCCATTTCGGCTGGGCTTCTTCTCATGGGGATCCGCATCGCGAAGCACAAAATGCGGGCGATCTGGCTCGTTCCCGCGGCGGCGATCGCGGTGCTGTTCAAAGTGCAGAACCTCGCCGCAGTGGTTCTGGTTTCCCTTGCCCTCATCGGGGTGTCGGTCTGGGACCGGTACCGCCGGAGTTCGCCGCCGCCTGGGCGACGTGGGTCATACCTTCGGCCGGTGGCGATGGCGATGCTAGCGGTGGTGGCCGGCGGCGTAGCGCAGGCGGGATGGCTGGCCATCCGGACGGCAATCGCACTGCCTCCCGTCGTGACGCCAGGGGCCGACCTCGTCATCCAGCGCTTCGACCGGGTGGCGATGGTCACCGAGGGCTTCAAATATCTTTTCAAGGTCGGATTCTCCGACATCCCCAGCGGAGTCACCAGTACGGTCGCGACCAACGTTCTCGCTGCGATTGCGATCGCCGGCGCCATCGGACTGCTGGTGACCCATCGCGTTCAATCCAGAATTTCGGTCAGCGTCGCGGTGGCCGCCCTCGTGGTTTCGCTACTGCTCGGTCCGGCGCTTGCCGGATCAACCGTGATCATGACCGGTCAGTACTTCCCGCTTCCGATTCGCTACGGCATCGTGTTGATTCCGGCGTTTGCGGTCTGCGCCGCGGTCTTCTTCTCTCGGTCCCGACGCCTCGGCGCCGCATTCCTCGTGGTGGGGCTTGCCATGGCGGCGGTCGTGATTGTCGTATAGGGCGATGAGCATGGACTCGAGTTCGAAGCCCACCATCTCGGTAGCGATGTGTACCTTCAACGGTGAGCGCTTCGTGCGGCAGCAATTGGAAAGCATCCTGTCTCAGGGAATGGCGCCGCTCGAAATCGTGATTTCCGATGATGGCTCGAGCGACGGCACGGTGCGGATACTCCGCGAGGTCGTGGCGCGAGCCGAGGCCGATGTGTCACTCGCCGGTGTGAGCTGTCGCATAATCCTCAACGACGGTCCGCACGGCGTAGCCGCGAATTTTCAGCACGCGATCTCAGCCTGCTCGGGGGATGTCATCGCCCTGAGCGATCAGGACGACGTGTGGGCGCCCGGCCGCCTGAAGACGCTAGTTGAGCATCTGCAACAGAACGGCGACCTGATGCTTCTGCATTCGGACGCCAGGATGGTGGACGAGTCGGGTACGCCGCTCGGATACAGCCTCTTCGAGGCCATTTCCCTCCTGGAAACGGAGCGGGCTCAGATTCACGGTGGGCGCGGGTTCGAAGCTTTGCTTCGCCGCAACCTTGTTACCGGAGCTACGACCGTGATTCGGTCGAGCCTCGTGCAGATTGCGTTTCCCATTCCGGCGGGATGGCTTCACGACGAGTGGCTCGCCATCGTGGCGGGCGCGATCGCGCGCTTCGATCTGGTGGAGGTAAAATCCATGGACTACAGACAGCACGGCAGTAATCAGATCGGCCAACTGAAACCTACCCTCGGGTACCGAGTACGGCGCCTCCTCGAACCACGCTCGTTCCGCAATGACCGCCTGCTGGCC
>JAUZFY010000218.1 GCA_030840185.1 Microbacteriaceae bacterium
GTTGTCTCGTCCTGCGGCACCTGTTGCACCCGCCCGAACATCTCGGAACTGGATGCCTGGTAGAAACGCACACCGCTCGCCTTGGCGCCCATTCCGATGCGAATGGCCTCAAGAACGTTGAGCACTCCCTTGCCCGTGACCTCCGTGGTCAAGGCGGGATTTTCCCAGGAGTACGGCACAAAAGAGATCGCCGCGAGGTTGTAGACCTCGGTCGGTTGAACCGTCTGCACGGCGCGGATGATGCTCGAGAGGTCCGTGACATCCGCTTTGATCAGCGTGACGTCCGGGAGCAACTCCCGCACAATGGCGTATTTGGGGTTGTCTTGACCGCGGATGAGTCCGAAAACTTCGTATCCTTTGTCGAGAAGCAACTCGGCGAGATACAGGCCGTCCTGCCCCGTAATGCCGGTGATGAGAGCTCGAGTCACGCTTCCCCCTACCTCGCCTACTAGTCCGGAGTCTACCGGGCGGCCGACTGTCGCCTCCCCGCCGGGTCGGTTATCGCCCAGAAGCCAGGGCGGCTGCGCGCTCGGGCATTTTTCCGCTCACCCGACGCAGGCCATCCAGCACGCCCATGACGATGAGTCGCAGGCGTCGCCAGCGCCCCGGAATGAGGACGAGCACCACCGCGAAGTGCCTCAGGTCGAGAAACGTTTCCCGGATGGCCCAGCGTCGCTGTGTCCGCCCGTACTCCCGCAGCAAGTGAACGTGGTTGCGCGCAATGTAGTAGTAACGGAACGGGGCGCTGCGAACGAGGCCCACCTCGCTTCCGGCAACCACTATCCGGCGCCCAAAAATGGTCGGATAGTGACGATCGCCGAGGCTGTGGCTCACTCGCGCGCCACGGGCGACGATCGTCTCGAGGCCGGCCGCCCGCCCACGCAAGAAGAACTCGGTGTCGACACCGTCGATGAAGAGCGGTTCGAGAAACGGTCCGAGTCGGGCGAGTGTGTCTGCAGCAATCAGGAGCCCCGACTGAATCGGTTCGTCGCCGATGAGTGTGCTTCCCCGCACGGTGCGAACTCGGGTGGGGAGGCCCTCCACCGTTTCCGGTGCGACCATTGCCACCGGCACCCCCGCAGCCAGAGCGCTGGACCACGCGGCAAGCAGCTCCGAGACATAGGTCGGGCCGACCCGGGAATCCTGGTCGAGGGTCAGAACGAACGACGGAGTGCCGTTGGCGTTTGTCGCCTCGGTGTTTGTCGCCTCGGTGTTGGTTGCCGCGGTGTTGGTTGCCTCGGCGACCCCCGCGTTCAAAGCCGCCGCTATGCCGGAATTCACGGCCAGTCGAACGACGGTGCAGCCAAGGGCCGCGCACTGGTCGAGGATGTCCACGGAACCGTCACTTCCGTCATCCACAACGACGACCCGAGCGACCTGACCGGACACACTCGTGCACGCGGCAAGAATTGAGCTACTCGGGTTGTACGACGTGATCACCGCTACGACGTCCGCCGCCGACAGAGCAGGCATTAAAGTCCTCACGGGGCTCGGGCGCCGAACCGGAGGTCCCGATCCGATCAGCGATTAGTATGCTTCCATGGGCGCCCGATGACTTCCGACAGCCAATCGACGACCCGGTCACAGGATAGTCGACCGAGCGCACAGCCATCCGGTCCAGCCGGCTCGGGGCGCGCGCGGGTCAGCGTCTGCATGGCAACCTACAACGGTTCACGATTTGTTGCCGAGCAAGCGAGGTCCATCCTCGAGCAGCTCGGGCCACTGGATGAACTCGTGGTCGTGGACGACGCGTCCACTGACGACACCCTCGCGGTGATCGCTTCGATCGGTGATCCGCGGGTGCACGTTCACCCGCAGCCGAGCAATCGCGGATATGTTCGCGCCTTCGAACGAGCGCTCTCCCTCGCCACGGGAGACGTCATGCTGCTTTCCGACCAGGACGACGTCTGGACGCCGGGTCGCCTCGAGTCCATGGTGGCCGCGCTCAACCGTTCGTCGGTCGTCGCGGGCAACTATTCCGTGCTCGGTGCTGCCGACGCCCGCCAACACGTGCTTGACGCGCGCTTCGACCGCACACCGCGGCGAAACCAGATCGGGATCCTCGTCGGCTATCGCCCCTATTTCGGCTGCGGCATGGGCCTGCGAAGAGATGCGCTGCCGGCGGTCCTCCCCATCCCGGAGTATTTCGTCGAGTCGCATGACCTCTGGCTGGCGCTCGTCGGCAATTCTCTGCGATCAATCGCGCACCTCGCCGAACCGGTGGTGGCCCGCCGTCTGCACGACACCAACGTGACGCCGCTCAAATGGCGATCGTTAGCCTCGATCGCCAGAGCGCGATTAATGCTGTTGAGGGGCCTCATCGAGGCTCGCCGCCGGGCCAGAAATCGTGGACCGGTAGGCTGAACGACCGTGACGCTCGAGATCATGATGCCTTTCTACGGCCGGTTCGACCACTTTCGCGAGGCGGTGAAGAGCGTTCTGACTCAGACGGACCCGGATTGGCGCCTGACGATACTCGACGACGTGTACCCCGACCTGGCGCCGGGCGAATGGGCCAAGGCGATAGTCGACCCTCGCGTGACGTATCTTCGCAACGACACCAACCTGCGACCGAGCCGGAACTACAACAAGGCCGTGTCGCTGGCCACCGGCACCTTCGTGGTGATCATGGGCTGTGACGACGTCATGCTTCCCG
>JAUZFY010000285.1 GCA_030840185.1 Microbacteriaceae bacterium
GGGCCGCCGGGACGCGGTGCACCGGGGCGCGGGGCGGATGGACGAGGAATCCCGGTGGGCGAGGCGGCCGGTCGGGTGTTCATGCCCTGAGTGCTCGCGTACGGGTTGTTCCCGGGGCGCGGTGCACCGGGGCGCTGCATTCCCTGGGTGGCCGCAAACGGGTTGTTGCCCGGGCGGGCGGCTCCCGGACGCGGAATGCTCGATGTCTCCGCCGCGGGTGCGGCGGGAGCGGCCGGAGCCGGGGTTGGAACGGCAGAAGCCTGTGTTGGGGAAGCCGAAGCTGCCGGAGCCGGAGCTGCCGCTGCCGCAGCGGGCGCCGGTGCGGCCGGAGCCGGAACGGTCACTGGAACCTCGGCAACCGGTGCCGGGCGCGGGGCAGCAGCGGGAACGGCGACCTTCTCGGGCGCCTTGATTCCCTCGGCCTCGAGAGCCGCGCGAAGCTTACGGGCTACCGGAGGCTCAATGCTCGATGACGGCCCCTTGACGAACTCGCCCATTTCCTTGAGCTTCTCAAGGGCCTTCTTACTGTCTACGCCGAGTTCTGCTGCGATCTCGTGTACGCGTGGTTTTGCCACAATTCTCCTTCTCGGGCCAACTTCCCGATCAGGAAGAAAGCCTTAGTTTTGGTGGGTCATTTCGAGCCACTCATTAGGCGGCGCTCATTAGTCGTTGCTCATTAGTTGGTCACTGTGCCGATCAGCCTGTTTCGATTGAGGAACCGCGGAAGGCGATTCCAAACTGGTGGATTTCACTGCGAATTCGGTACTACTGCGTCAGTTCCTGCTGGAGGCGACCCGTGTCGAGCGCGCCCTCAACCCGCAGCGCCCGGCCAAAAGCCTTGCGAGAGATCGATTTGTTGACGCACTCGAAAGTGGGATGCACCCAAGCGCCCCGACCGGGAAGGATCGCGGACTGGTCCACAACCGCTTCGCCATCCCGAGCGACGACCCTCACAAGGAGGGACCGGTCGGCTCGTACACGGCAGCCAAGGCAGGTTCTAACGGGTTTCATCTTATCCCCATATCCAACAGCACACCCCATCGCCGCATTCCGGCACCCGCCAAACCCATCCCGACCGCCCGGTTCTGCTCGGTCCGGATCGAGTCGGTCAGTCCTGCTCGAGAATGGAATCCGGCTGGATATCGATTCGAGCGCCGGTGAGTTTCGCGGCGAGGCGAGCGTTCTGGCCCTCCTTGCCAATGGCGAGGGACAGCTGGTAGTCGGGCACGAGAGCCCGCACGGCCTTCGTCGAGGCGTCGATCACATAGGACGACGTCACCTTGGCCGGCGAGAGCGCGTTCGCGACAAAGGTCGCGAGGTCCTGGTTGTAGTCGACGATGTCGATCTTCTCGTTGTTGAGCTCGGCTGTGACCGCGCGTACCCGCTGACCCAGTTCACCGATGCACGCACCCTTCGCGTTCACCCCCGGCTCGTTGGCCCGCACGGCGATCTTGGTGCGGTGACCGGCCTCGCGCGCGAGGGAGACGATCTCCACCACCCCGCTCGCGATCTCCGGAACCTCGAGCGCGAAGAGCTTGCGCACGAGCGATGGGTGGGTGCGGCTCACGGTGATCTGCGGTCCCTTCAGTCCCTTGCTCACGCTCGTGACGTAGACGCGGATGCGGGATCCGTGCGCGTATACCTCGCCAGGCACTTGCTCCTCCGGCGGAAGGATCGCTTCGATCGTGCCAAGGTCGACGTGGATCATCCGCGGGTTCGGACCCTGTTGGATGACGCCGGCGATGATGTCGCCCTCGCGGCCCTTGAACTCGCCGAGCACCTTGTCATCGCCGATGTCACGCAATCGCTGGTTGATGACCTGCTTCGCCGCGAAGGCCCCGATTCGGCCGAAGTCCTCCGGCACGTCCTCGGCCTCGCCGATCACCTCGCCCTGCTCGTTCAGCTCCGGCACAAGAATGCTCACGTGCCCCGACTTGCGGTCGAGCACCACCCGAGCGGTTGCGTGGGCTTCCTTGAGTTCCGGGTTTTCGATGTGCTTGAGGTAGGCCGTGAGAATGGCCTGCTCTATGATCACGACGAGCTCGTCGAACGGAATTTCGCGCTCGCGCTCCATGAGGCGCAACACGCTCAGGTCTATGTCCACTGAGGGGCCTCCACTATTCAGATTGTCAGTCGTTTCCGCGTCTTTCGCGCGGAAAGAAGTATCTGTCTAAGTTAGCAGCCCGGCAGGCACCCGCACCGCGGCCGGTCAGACCAGTGCGGCGATAGCTCCCGCAATTTCGGCGACCGGAACGGGGGTCCGGTCGTTGCTTCGCCGGTCCCACAGTTCGACGTTGCCGTCGGCGATACCCTTTCCGACGATCACGATGACCGGAACGCCGATCAGCTCGGCGTCGCCGAACTTCACGCCGGGAGACACCTTCGGCCGATCGTCGAACAGGATGTCGTAGCCGTTCGCCTCGAGATCGACGACGACAGCCTCGGCTGCGGCGTGCACCTCGGGCTCTTTGGTCGCGGCGACGACGTGGATGTCGAACGGGCTGACGTTCTTC
>JAUZFY010000296.1 GCA_030840185.1 Microbacteriaceae bacterium
GCCGACCTGGCGAAGAACAGTCGCGGTACCGATCTGGCCCGCTACGTGACCAAACGAGGTCAACGCGTGCTCGGGGCGCTGGATCAGGTCGCACGGGAACAACAGGCGAGCGTCGCGACCGTCGCGCTCGCGTGGTTGCTGACGAAACCGAACGTCGTTGCGCCCGTCGCAAGCGCCACCCACTCGAGCCAGGTCAAGGAACTTGTGGCTGCGGCCGCCATACAGCTTGGCCGCCACCAGGTGGCGAGCCTTGACCGCGCGTCGTCCTCACAGCGCGCAAGCTTCTGAGAGCGCTGTCTGATAGCGCTCTCAGACCGCGCTGTCTGCCCAGCGACCTTCTACCGGCGCTGTCTTGCCGGCCTGTGTGGCAAGCGCAGACGGTCAGCGGCTGACGTCGGCGAGGATCCGCTCGGAGAGGCGCGTGAATGCGGTCGTCGCCGCGATCGGATCGCTCGCGTATCCGCCCGCCATTGCGCCATCGCGTGCCAACACAAATTCGTCCGCCCCGTCGCCGGGCAGCGGATGTCCCAGCGCCCTCAGGAGGGTAGTGAGCACCTCGGCGTACCACTCGCGGTGATCGGCCACAATGACGCGCACGGGGTGACGGGGATCGGGGAATTCGGTCGCGGCGTTGAGGAACGGACACCCGCGAAAGCCGGGAGAGTTGACCTCGACGACAACGCCGGACACGATGGAGCGAATCCCGGCCGCCGGTGTTTCCGCCTGCTCGATGATGCCTTCGAACCGAGCCCTCACATAGTCGTGGCGCTGGGTGATGTATTCGATGATCAGCCTGTCCTTCGACCCGTAGTGCTTGTAGAAGGTCGCTTTTGTCACGCCCGATTCGCTGATTAGACGATCGATTCCTACACTTCGGATACCCTCGTCGTAGAACAGTCGGTTCGCAGTCTCGAGAATGCGGCGCTTGGCCGGTGCGACGGACGTCTCACGAGGGAAGGCTGCCCAGGGGGCACGCTGGCCGATCGGAATGGTTTCAACAATCGGCACAGCGTGGCTCCCTCTGGCAATTCGGCTAGGTGTCCTCAAAGCCGTTGGCAGCTAACCGGATCCAGATTGGGGGAAAAGGAGCCGGTGTTCGTGCCCCGCAAAATTCGGGTTTGCGGTCGTGCTGGATAAAATTCCCCTCCCTGGGGAGGGAAGGTCCGAGTGAACCTCGGGTCGTTCACTTGACTTTGAAACAGTAACACAGCGTGCGGACAGACAGGTCGGTTTGTCCTCCATTTTCTCCATGAACGACTACCCCAGTGCGGGGGGTAGCCCCGGTTGCCGGATGCACGGCCCGCCCGCGGCACTCAGGCCCCATTGTCGGCGGTGACGTAGGCTCGGTTCAATGAACGCTGCAGTCCCGCTTCCGCTTGACCTCCCCGAGCTCCGATTCACCGCCTCGGGAGATTCTCTGGTTCGGCGAAGCGTACTTCCGAGCGGCGTCCGAATCCTCAGCGAGCAGGTGCCCGGCGCCCGCAGCGCGACCGTCGGGTACTGGGTTGCCGTCGGGTCACGGGACGAGCTTCCCGACACGTTCGGGAGCACGCATTTCCTCGAACACCTCTTGTTTAAGGGCACCCCGTCGCGGACGGCGCTGGATATCGCTGTCAGTTTCGATGCCGTCGGCGGCGAGCACAACGCGATGACCGCGAAGGAATACACCTGCTACTACGCGAAGGTGCAAGACCGGGACCTGCCGATGGCGGTCGACGTGCTGTCCGACATGCTGACCTCGTCGATTATCGACCCGACCGAATTCGAGAACGAGCGCGGCGTGATCCTCGAGGAACTCGCCATGGCCGACGACGACCCCTCGGACGTCACCAGCGAACGCTTCTTCGAGGCGGTGCTGGGCGAGCATCCGCTCGGCCGGCCAATCGGCGGCAGCCCGGAGACCATCGAGGCCGCGACGCGCGATTCGGTCGTGGCGCACTACCGTGCGAACTACCGGGCTCAGGACCTGGTTATTACCGTCGCAGGAGCCGTTGATCACGACGAACTGGTCGCGCGAGTTCAGCAGGCGCTTACCGCGGCGGGCTGGGATCTCGCCGTCGAGGCCGCGCCGGTCGAACGCCGCGATGCGTCTCATGTGCACATCGATCGTGGCAGCCCGCTCGTTATCGTTCAGCGCCCAATCGAGCAAGCGAACATCCTCATGGGCGTGACCGGAATCGCCGCGTCCGATGACCGTCGTTCGACCATGGCGGTGCTCAACTCGATTCTCGGCGGCGGGATGTCGTCCCGGCTTTTCCAGGAGGTTAGAGAAAAGCGCGGACTCGCCTACTCGGTCTACTCGTTCTCGCCGAGCTATTCGGATGCGGGACTGTTCGGGTTGTACGCGGGATGCTCGCCGGCGAAGGTTGGGCAGGTTGCCGAGCTGCTGCTGTCGGAGTTCGCCCGGCTGGGAAGCGGAGGGGTAACCGAGGATGAGATGCGTCGCGCGGTCGGCCAGCTCAGCGGCGCCTCGGCGCTCGCGCTCGAGGACTCCGACACCCGGATGTCGCGGCTCGGGCGCTCCGAGATCACCCTCGGCGAGTTCGCCGACCTCGACGAGTCCCTCCGCCGCCTCTCGCTCGTGACGCCGACCGACGTGCGTGAGCTCGCAGCCGAGCTCGTCTCGCGCCCGCTCTCGATCGCCGCCGTCGGCACGGTCGACGCCTCAACCTTCGACGGCATAGCCAGCGAAAAGAGCCCCGGAGAGCCCGTAAACGCCTAGGCGCACCGGCCTAGTCCGACGCCGACCAGACCCGACATTCAGACACCACAATCGACACCGCAGAGCACAGAACAGGGCACAGGAACAAAGATGTCCCACTTCATTTATCTCGTGCGTCACGGCGAGCAGCAGGATGCCGAGCACGGAATGCCGGACGGCCCGCTTTCCGGGCGGGGCAAACGACAGGCGAAGCTTGTCGCGGACCGATTGAGCGGTGTGCCCTTCACCGGTGCGTGGCACTCACCGCTCCAGCGGGCGGAGGAGACGGCACGCATCATGACGGCAAGCATGCCGAGCCTCGACGTGAAGCCGTCGGCGCTGCTCTTCGACTGCGTCCCGTCCGGGCCGACGCCGGACATGCCTCACGCCTTCGCACCGTTTTTCGGATCGGTGACCGAGGACGAGATCGAGGCCGGCAAGGCGCAAATGGCGGACGCGACGGCGGAGTGGCTCACCCCGGCGCGCGAAGATCGCCACGACCTGCTCATCACGCACAATTTCGTGATCGCGTGGTTCGTGCGCGAGGTCTTCAACGCGCCGGACTGGCGTTGGATGGGACTCAACCAGGCAAACTGCGGATTGACCATCATCCGGGTGCGGTCGGCGAAGCCCCCGGTGCTCATCGCGCACAACGACCTCGGGCACCTGCCGGCCGAGTTGCGCACCGGACTGCCGGAGGGACAGCCGTTCTAGCCGACGAGCTCCTTGCGGTACCAGTTGGTCGCGTTGGGGTTGTCGTTGTACGCGGGGACATCGAAGAAA
>JAUZFY010000339.1 GCA_030840185.1 Microbacteriaceae bacterium
CGTCGGGTCCGTGCCCAAACGCTTCAACAGGCGAACGACGTCGGGCACGAGCCGCAACAGGTCCCGCAGCGAGGCGGAATTGGGGTGCCGACGCTGCTCGAGCCACAGGCCGATGACGAGGCCGCCCCACAGGATGAGCACGCCGCAGAGCACTCCGACGAGCACGTGCCAGAACGAAGTCATCCGTCAGTCGGTTCCGTGGCGGAAGATCTGGATCGCCTCCCGCGCGGCATAGAAGACGATGACATACGCCGCAACCGGGTCGGCCCACCACCAACCGACCGCCAGATTGAGGAGCAGCCCGAGCAACACCGCCACCGCGAGGAGCGCATCAACGAAGGTCACCCGGCTCTCCGAGATGAGCACCGCGTTCCCGAGGGCTCGCCCGGTTGCTCCCTTACCGACCGCAAGGGCGACCATGACAAGCGCGGTCACGGCGGTCCACACGATGCCGGGGAGGCTCGCGCCGGCGTGATGACCAACCGCCAGTGCCCACGTTGACTGGGCGGCCAGATAGACGGCGAGGGCCATGAACGCGAGACCGATCAGTCGCAGCGCGCGGCGCTGCCGAGCCTCCCCAGTGCCGGCCAGCTCCCAGAGAACGACCGCGCTTGCGCCGATCTCGATCAGGCTGTCGAGTCCGAAACCGATGAGCGCCACGGATGACGCGGTGACGGCCAAGATCGCGAGAACCAGCACTCCCCCGATGTTCCAGACCAGCGTCGACCATTCGAGAAGCCTGCCCCTTCGGGTGAGGACGGGTGTGGCCGGGTCGCCGTTTACGAGCATCTGCCGATTCTTTCAGCCCTTCGCGAGTTTCTCGGTGCGGGGCGTAAATCGTCCCCGCCGGGCCGACGGATTCGGCGGATTCGACGGTACAATTCATACCCTGCAGGGGTATCTAGCTGAGGAGCAGCATGATCGGGTACATCGACCACAAGGAGGACATCCTGAAGCGGCTTCGCCGCGCGGAGGGACAGGTTCGCGGCATCCACAGGATGGTGGAGGAAGACACTTACTGCATTGACGTTCTCACTCAGGTCTCCGCGGCGACGAAGGCGCTCGAGACAGTGGCGCTGTCCCTCCTCGAGGACCACCTCAGCCATTGTGTCGCCGAAGCCACTGCGGAGGGCGGGGCCGTGGCCGACGAGAAGATCCGCGAGGCCGCAGCAGCAATCGCGCGTCTGGTGCGCTCCTGATCGGCGCTGCGACCGACGGATCAGCCGGGGTGGACGCTTCGGCGCACGATGTTCCGTACCGCTGAGCGCCAGTTGTCGAACTGTTCGTCTGCGGGGCCATCGTCCACCACGACCGAGAAGCCGCGGTCGGTGGCCGCGAATTCGCCGACAAGCGCTCCGCTCGACTCGTGCACGCTCCAGGCAGACTCGCTCCGGGCGGCAATCGAGTGTTGACTATTTCCGGTCCAAAACTGCACCGGTGAGCCCTCAGCTGCGGGCAGGTTGTGGATTTCGTTCAATCGGGACTGGTGCACGTAGTGCATGGAGAACCTCCGCGATGGGCATCGGGTGGATGCGGAAAAGGCACTGCTCGGGTTAGGGCACTGCTCGGGTTAGCTCTCCTATGCAATCGGCTATTTGGCCACGCGTCAAAGGGCTTGCGTTTTGCGGGGCAGCATGCGAGGAATGGAGCACACGCTGCTTGACGGTCGGCGACGCGTGTCAGATCTCGACTACGGCGTTCTCAAGGTAGGACGCGGTAACCAGAATCGGCATGTGATCGGATGCACCGCGATCGAGCGTCTCCACGCCGTCGATCCCCAAGCCGATCGAGGTTGCGAAGTCAAAATGACCCTTGAAGAACTTGTATCGCGTGTAGGTGCGGCGATCGCTCAGGGAGAGGTCGTAGCCGGTTTCGTTGACCCGTTCGGTGAGATTCGTGGTGAAAAGCGGGTAGTTGTAGTCCCCCACCATCAGTGTGGGCAATCCGTGTCCGAGGCTGAGCAGACGCTCGTGAGCGGCTCGAATCTGTTCCCGACGGAGTGAATTGAGCGCCGTGAGCGGGGCGGCGTGGAATGACGCCACGACCAGTTCGCGACCGCACTCCTCGTCGACCAGTCGAGTGCCGATTAGTCGTTCGTGAGCGGGCTTCAGCACGCGGTCGTGAAGCGACTTCTTGAGCGCGAAGGTACGAGTTTCTCGGGCGGAGAAACGATCCGCACGGTAATAGACCGCGAGACCGAGTCGATTGCGTTTGGTGGAATCCGCAAGCCGGAGCATCCCCAGGTCCGCCGGAAGATCCGTGGTGTCGCACTCCTGAAGGCACAGCACGTCGAGCGCGAAATTCTCCGAAAGGGCCGCAAGTTCGCCGCTCGCATGGTTCTTGCGAAGGTTGTAACTGATAACTCGTATCACTGTGCCCGCTCGACTCGCCGGAATGGGCTCACCGATCGGAAGCCACCAAGAAATCCTAGGGGCCCAGAGCCCTACTGACTGCGAGGAGCGGCTGTGAGGTGACTGTGTCAGGCAGGCAAGCGACAAAAAAGATCTGCCCCAGGGGTTAGCAATCGCGCAGGCGAACCCTATCGTGTAGACGACGGCGCCGTCAGGCGGCCCCAGCGAGAGGAATCGGATGACCGAGGAGACCAGAGCCGAGCGCGATGGTGCGCAGGACATTTACCGTGATGGGGAAGTTCCCGGGGATGCTGACCTGAATGCTCCCGACGCGAAGGATGAAACTCCGGTGGATGAAGCCGTAAAGGACATCGCAGAGTCGGTCAAGCTCGACAGCGATGAGCAGCTTCCTCCCGGAGCGCCCCTGCCATAGCGAGAGAGAACGACTCGCGTTCAGTTTTGGGAGGGCAGCGAAGCGATCCGCAAAACCGAGAGAGGACAAAGAGCATGAGTGATGTGCAGAACCCGCCGCTGCCCGACTGGGGACCCGGAGACGGCGCCCACGAGGGAGACGAGTGGGAAGTTGGAGAGCACGGCAATCCGTCCGAGACGGATCCGGATGCAGGCGGGAGCGATGACTTCGCCCGCGGCGGTCATGCCGACACCGGCGAGGACGGGGCTCTGTCGCCCGGTAGCACGGCAACCGGATAGCCGACCGTACGCGAGTAATTGGCTCGAGTCGCGGACCAGGAGATCGATCGAAGGAACGATGGAGGAATCATGACTGACAGCACAAACCGTCCCGGCGCAAACGGACAGGACAGGCTCGAGCAGGACAGGGTCGAACGGGACAGAATCGAACGGGACCGGGTCGAACGGGTCCGGGTCGAACAGGACAGAATCGAACCGGATGGCACGTTCACCGACGAGGAATACGAGAAAGGTACGGACACCGTCGAGCACGGGCAGGAACACTCGCAGGGCGGCGATTACACCGATACCGACTTCACCGAAGACGAGACCGACCGCGCAAAGCGTCACGACTGAGTCGACCAGCACCCGTCTGGGCCAGCACGCGTCTAGACCAGCACCTGTCTAGGCCAGCACGCGTCTAGACCAGCACGCGTCTAGACCAGCACAGGCCCCGAGCCGATCGGGGCCTGTGCTGCGTCCTCCGCGATCCGGATGAATGCGCTCAGCCGCGCCAGCCCCTCGACCGTCGGCGGAAGAGTCTCCGTGATGGCGGGCGAGTAGACGAGATACGCGGCCCATTGGGCCCGGGATACGGCGACGTTCAGTCGGTTGGCAAGCAGCAAGAACTCGAGGCCCCGAGGCACGTCCGCCGCCGATGAGGCCGCGAGAGACACGATCGACACCGCAGCTTCCCTGCCCTGAAACTTGTCGACAGTTCCCACCGGAACGTCGACGAAGCCCGCGCCATCCAGCGTGTGACGCACCAATTCGACCTGCGCGTTGTACGGGGCCACGACGATGATGTCGCTCGCGCGAAGCGGCACGGTCGACCCGCCGGATGACCACGCGCGGCCGATCAGGTCTCTGACTATGGTCAAGACCGCTTCCGCCTCCTCGACCGAGGATGTGGAGTTGTCGGTGTGTGGAGTCGGCACACCGTGCACTCCCGGTTCGATCCCGTCGAGCTTGCGGTCGGAGTCGTGAGCATGAAGCCGTCCCTCGTAGGAGAGCAGGGAAACCGGGGCGCACAGCGCGGGGTGCATGCGGTAGCTAACCCCGAGGAAGAACCCGAACTCCGCGGGAAGCACATCGTGCCCGTCACTGAGCCAGCCGAGGGCGGATTCGTCCACCGGCTCCGGGTGTGAGCCCTGACTCACCTGTGGGAGTTGCTGCGGGTCGCCGAGCAGAAGCAGTCGTTTCGCGCCGACGGATGCGGCGATCGTGCTCGCGAGAGAGAACTGGCCCGCCTCGTCGACCACGAGCAGATCGAGCGAGCCGCGCGGAATGCGGCCGGCGTTGCTGAACAGCCAGGCCGTTCCGCCGATGACGAAGCCGGGCCGCGCGGTAAAGTCCGGCAGCGATGTGTCGGTGAGTTTTGTCCAGGGCACCGAGGTCGCGCCATCCCCGCTGCGCGGGATCTTGCCCACCAGATCCCGGTCGAGTCCCGTCTCGACCACCTTGGCGAGCATGGTCTCTACCGCCGCGTGCGACTGCGCGACGACGCCGATCCTCCACCCGTGGTTTCGCACGAGGTCGGCGATCACCTTCGCCCCGTTCCTGGTCTTCCCGGTGCCGGGCGGGCCCTGCACGGCAAGGTAGGAGCGGTCGAGGCACAACAGGTAGTCCCGAATCGGGCCGGCTATCTCGGCTATCCCCGTCGTCGGCGGCGGCTGGGTGCCCGGGATGACGCGAGGAGGTTGGCGACGCAGCAGGTCGAGTGCGGCGTTCGGCAACATCTCCGGTAGCGCGTCGAGCACCTCCCGACCCCATTCCGAGATGGCCGTGACCTGC
>JAUZFY010000345.1 GCA_030840185.1 Microbacteriaceae bacterium
AACGCGTGTCCGAGTCCCTCGGCGATGTAGATCGAGCGGTAGTCGACGTCATCCAGTCGCACCGAGTCCCACTGTCCGAATGTCGGGGAACCGACCCGAATGTCGACGACGAAGTCGAGTACCGCCCCGTGCGTGCACGTCACGTACTTCGCCTGACCAAGCGGAACCTCGGCGTAGTGGATGCCGCGGACAACGCCCTTCTTGGACACGGAAGTGTTCGCCTGGCGAAGTGTCAGCGGGTGCCCGACCGCCTCCTCGAGTCGGTCGAACCGATAGCTCTCAAAGAAGACGCCGCGGTCATCCGTCCTTAGAATCGGGGTGATCTCGTAGGAATCGGGCACTGATAGTTCGCGAATTTGCACGATGGGAAGTTTAGCAACGAGGCCCTCACTAGAATCGACAGGTTGAATTCGTAAACTGAACAGGACTTCAGAGTGAAAATTCTCGTCACCGGCGGCGCCGGCTTCATCGGCTCGAACTTCGTTCGCCGCACACTGCAAGACGCCTACCCGGCACTCGAGGGGGCCGAGGTGTTGGTGCTCGACGCTCTGACGTACTCCGGCAACCTGGAAAACCTGGCTCCAGTCGCTGAATCGACACGGTACGAATTCGTTAAGGGCGACATCCGCGACTCCGCGCTGCTCGATCAGCTGCTGCCCACGGTGGACGCCGTAGTTCACTTCGCCGCCGAGTCGCACGTCGACCGCTCCGTGCGAGATTCCGGCATTTTCGTCGAGACCAACGTTCTTGGCACTCAGCGACTGCTCGACGCCGCGCTTCGCGCCGATCTCAAGCGCTTCGTGCACGTGTCGACAGACGAGGTGTACGGATCCATCGCGGAAGGCTCCTGGGACGAGCAACGCCCGCTCGAGCCAAACTCCCCCTACTCTGCGTCGAAGGCGGGAAGCGACCTGCTTGCCCGCAGCTACTTCCGCACCCACGGCCTCAACCTGTCGATCACGCGGTGCTCCAACAACTACGGCCCGTACCACTTCCCCGAAAAGGTCATTCCGCTCTTCGTCACCAACCTCATCGACGACAAGCACGTTCCGCTGTACGGCGAGGGGAACAACATCCGCGACTGGCTGCACGTGGATGACCACTGCCGAGGCATCGCGATGGTGCTGACCGGCGGTCGGCCCGGGGAAATCTACAACATCGGAGGCGGCACCGAGCTCACCAACAAGGAGCTCACCCAGCTGCTGCTCGACGCCACAGGCAAGGACTGGTCTTACGTCGACCGGGTCACCGATCGACTCGGCCACGACCTTCGGTACAGCGTCGACATCTCCAAAATTCGTTCGGAGCTTGGCTATGAGCCGCAGGTTCCGTTCGAACAGGGACTCGCCGATGTCGTGCAGTGGTACCGCGACAACCGCTCCTGGTGGGAGCCTCTCAAGGAGCGTGCGGCGCTGTGACCACATATCTCATCGCCGGCGCCGGCGGCATGCTCGGCCAGGATCTGCAACAGGCTCTTGCCGGTCGGGACGTGACCGCCCTCTCCCGATCCGACCTTGACGTCACGAATCTCGACGCCGTTCGCGCGGCAGTTGCCGGTCACGACGTCGTCATCAACGCCTCCGCCTACACGAAGGTGGACGACGCCGAAGCGAACGAGGACCTCGCGTTCGCGGTGAATGCGACCGGCGCGCAGAACCTCGCCATCGCGGCCGCCGAGGGCAACGCGCGACTCGTGCAGGTGTCGACGGACTACGTATTCGACGGGTCCGCCACCAGCCCCTACGACGAGTCAACTCCGCTCAACCCGATCTCCGCCTACGGACGCACCAAGGCCGAGGGTGAACGTCTGGCCCTCGCGGCGCATCCGGATGGCACCTACATCGTGCGCACCGCGTGGCTGTACGGCGCGGGAGGCCCGAACTTCGCCAAGACGATGCTGCGGCTCGCGGCGAGCCACGACACGGTCAGTGTCGTGACGGACCAGCTCGGTCAACCGACCTGGACTGGAGACCTCGCGCGCCAGATCGTCGAACTCCTCGACGCCGATGCCGCGCCGGGCGTGTACCATGCCACCAATGCGGGCCAGGCGAGCTGGTTCGACTTCACGCAGGAGATCTTCCGGGTGGTGGGGCTTGACCCCGACCGGGTCAAGCCCACGACGAGCGCGGAGTTCGTGCGACCGGCCCCCCGGCCGGACTACTCGGTTCTCGGGCACGACGCCTGGGCACGGGCAGGCATTTCTCCGATGCGCAACTGGCGCGCCGCGCTATCAGCCGCGCATTCGGCAGGAGTGCTCGACACCACCCCAACGGTCTAGACTGTGGCCCCATTTATGGGGTAGTCAGGACCCGCTGGTAAAGTTCCGGAAGAAAGCGACGATACCGCAGGATTCATTGGAGCGAGATGACGACCCTTCGCGTGATCGTGGACCAGATTGTGGCGCCGATCCCCGGCGGCATCGGTCGCTACACCGAGGAACTCACTCGCGAACTCATCCGCACCGCGCCCGCCGGGTGCGAGGTATCCGGCGTGGTCTCGGCCAGCCCGGAGCCCGACTACGAACGCATCCAGACTCTTCTGCCCGGCCTCGCCGGCCTGTATAAGAGTGCCCTCGCCCGACGCGAACTCGAGCTGGCCTGGCAGCACGGCTTCACTCGCCTGCCGGGCTCGGGGATGCTGCACGCGACGGGACTCTTCGCGCCGCTCTATCGGCACGACCGAATCAACAACGTCGGCGACCAGGTGGCCGTGACCATCCACGACACGATTCCCTGGAGCAATCCGGATGCCCTGTCGACCCGCCGTCTCGGCTGGTACAAGTCAATGGCGAAGCGCGCGCAACGATACGCGGACGCCGTGGTTGTGCCTACCCATGCCGTCGCGGCACAGCTGGGCGAGATCTTCGACTTCGGGGACCGGATCCGGGTAATCGGTGGGGCGGTCAGTTCGAAGCTTGCCCTTCCCGTCGACCCCGATGTGCGCGCCGAGCGTCTGAACCTCC
>JAUZFY010000046.1 GCA_030840185.1 Microbacteriaceae bacterium
GCGCTGCGCCCTTCAACCGTTCGGTGAGGAAGACAGATCCATCCTCGTCGATCTCGATGCTCGACCGGTTGTGGGCCCGCCGGGATCCCGGATCGCTCGGTTCAATGGGCGGAAACGGCTCGTCATAGAGCACGTACGGTTGCTCGGCACCGCCGAAGGAGCTACTCGGCGCCGCCGCACCGTGCAGTCGGAGGGTGCGCGACTCGGTGCGCGCCCTGCCGAGGATGCCCCACCGGCGTACCACTTGTGCCGACTCGACAATGAAGGTGTTTCGCGTGTCGGCCCACTCTTCCACTGGGTTGGACAGCCGCGAGAAGTGGTCCCACCAGAAGCTCTTACCCTCCCTGCGGTGGTAATCAATGGCCGCCGAGGCGAGAGCGATGGCGGTCTGATCTTACGTGCGCCCGGCAAGAGGGAAACCCTCGACGATCCCGGCGAGCTCAAGGTAGACCGGGTCCGGGTCCGGGATGTCCCGGGTCGGCGCCTCCCGTACGGCTGATCCGGGCGAGATGCCGTGCTCCAGAGCCCTGCCAAGTAACCAGTCGCGAAGGGCCAGGGTGGAGATGCAGTCGTACTCGTTATAGTCCGCGATTTGCCCGAGAACGACAGCCGCAGCATCCGTCTGCCCGGACCTCGCGAGGTCTCGCGATCGAACGTACTCGGTGATCGAGTCCGCGGCGGTGGAGACCCCTTCCCGCGCGCGCTCCCCCATGTACAGCGGTTCGAGCTTCTTGAGCGAGTAGCTGCGGCTTCCGATGCGCAGCGACTGCTTCACGATCGGGTACAGGTCCACGAGAACGGCATTTCGCAGAAGGTCATCCACCGCGGCCTCGCAGGCGCCGTGCCGCGCGGCGATGCTGAGGAGGTGACTGCGTTCGTAGGACGCGTAGTGGTAGATGTGCATCCCGGGATGACTCTCCCGCCGCGCCGCGACGTAGTCGAGAAAGTCCATCAGGGCCCGCTTCTCGCCGGCGAGGTCGTGGGCCCAAAACGACCGAAACGTCTCATCCGGTTCCACGAGGCCGAAGAGATAGTCGAGGCCCCATGCGTTCCCCTCCTGATGGAGCGGATCGCCCTCAAAGTCGAAGAAAATGTCTCCGGCGTCGGGAGCCGGCAACGCCGCGAGAGCGTGTGGGTTCATCACCCTCCAGGCAAGCCCGGGCTTGCGCTGGCCGGACTCGATCTGCACCGGGTCGATCTGGTCGGACTCGATCTGCACGGCGGCCTGTTCGCGGAGGGTGCGCAGCGTGGCGTCCGCGAGTCCGGACACCGGGCTGTCGCGCCGGGCAAGCTGATCGATGGTTCGGACGCCGGCCTCGATGAGCCTTGCTCGCTGGGTCACCCGCATTCCGGCGACCAGGAGCACGTCGCGATGACTCTGCACCTGCTCCTCGCAGGCCGCACATCGACCGCACGCGGTGTAGCGCGGGTCGCCCCACTCGGTGGCGGCGGCATCCGACACCCGTTCGTCGATGATCTGCTCGAGGCGAGCCCGGCGCTTTCGGTAGACCGGTGCGATGTCGGAGAGTCGGTGCACACTCGTGCTGTTGTCGCCGAGCACCAGGTACACGAACTCGCCGGTTGGGATGTCGAGCCGCTGCAGTTGCTCGCTGTAGGCAGCGAGCTGCAGCAGTGCGGTGACCTTCGCGTGTCTTGCGAGCTTGGTGTCGTAGACCTCATAGGTGCCGTCCACCGTGCGGATGATGAAGTCGGCGAAGCCAAGAAAGCGGCCGTCGAAGAATGCGGCCTGATACACGACCGGGGCCCCGGCCGCGAAGGCGGAAGCGGTTGCGGCGACCTCCACGGACGGATCGGCGGAGTGGTGCGGTCGCTCGATTTCTACGACGGGACCCCGATCGCGCAGGGTGTGTAGGAATCGTTCCTCGTGGATGTCACCGAGCCGAGCGGTGCGTTCGAGCATGTCGTCGGTCGTCTCGGGAGGCCGCGGGACTCGACCGAGTCTTGCGTCGAGCTTTCGCATCGTCGCCCACTCGCAGTTCGAGGCGGCGGTCAGATCCGAGGCGGAATACACCACCGTGCCGTTCTCGAGCAGGAACATTTTGGCCTTCCTCGTGCGGGCGGTCGGTTGTCGTGGGTGTGCTAGTTGAAACGCTTGCTAGTCCGGGCGCTGTCAGTCCAGGCGCTTGTCAGCCCAAGAGTGCACGCTGGATTGCCGGTTCTTTGCCGAGCAACCAGGCCCGGCGCCGCAAAATGAGATCTCCCACGCCCTCATTCCACATTCTGGCCCAGCCGCCACCGTCGTTCTCTGCCCGAAACTTCATTCGACGCCAACTTGCGGTGGCCCGCGCGGCGGCAAAACGGGGCAATGCCTCGCGCTCGCTCTGCTGCCACCCATAGGCATCCGCGAACAGCCGCAGCCTGGCGAACTGGTCGATGTCGACTGCAACGTCGTCTAGGTCGACCGGATCTCGCAGGGGCACCCAGTGCATCGCCGCGTTGAGCGAGTCGATCAGCCGCGTGCTCGGGCCGGCGAGGTCGAAGTCAATGAGTCCAGTCGCCTCTCCCCCGTTGGTAACGACATTCTGCGGAGTGACGTCGAGGTGGGTCACGAGTTCAGCCCGGTGGAGGGTGAACGGGCTCGGCGGGAAATGTTCGAGAGGCTGATAGCCGATGGAGGCGTCGTGCAGCCGGCGGACGAGTAGCGCGACAGAGACGAGTAGCCTGTCGGCGAGAACCCACGGCTCAAGCTTCGCCCCCGCGACGTCGCCTTCGAGAAAGGTCAGTACGTCGCGCCCCTGGCTGTCACGGCCCAGGAACCGCGGGCTCGCGTCAAACCCGACGGTCTCGAGGTAATCCAGATAGGCGGCCACCGCGTAGGACTGCGGTTGATGGGGCCGACGCACCGTGTTGCCGACGCGCACGACCCCTTCGGTCACGTCACCGGCCGGTAACTCGATCTCGGGTTCCGTGGCGGAGTGCTCAAAGTGACGTGTGCGCAGTTCGCTCGAGACCCGATCCATGAATCGAAACTAGCAGCGGCCACCGACAGAGCGCGGAAACTCGCATATTGGCCTGGAGCAGGAGGACGGATGGCATCGACGCTTCTGTAAAATTGGGTTGATTCAATCGCGGCCCGACAATCATGGGGAGGTTTCTTGTCGCAAACTATGCCTCTTGGCGCCACATCGCAGGGTGAGCATCCTCAGCCCTCCGCGCAACGAGCGCCGTTGGTGGAGACGCCGTCGGTCGAGACGCCATTGACCCGTCGACAATTGCGCGGTCGACCGGTGCCCCTTGTGCAGCCGCCTGCCACGGTTCCATCGCCGTCTGCCACCCAGACAGCGGTTTCGCGGGCACGGGACTTGGCTACGGCGCCGCCCGAGTCGTCAAGTGTCGCGCTTACGCGTGCCGCAATTGCGGCTCCTGAGATCACGAGTCCTGAGGTCACGACCTCTGCGAAGACGGCTACGTCAATGACGACTCCTGCAACCACCGGTGCTGCAATCACGACCTCTTCGAGCACGACTCGTGGCAGCACGACCTCTGCCAGGACGACCTCTAGAGCTCGCGCGCGACCGAGAGTGGCGAAAGCCGCCATCAGGGCCCGCACGGTTCGCACGGTCGACGGCCCGGTCTATCGATCCACTTTCGTCGTTCCCGAGGCGGTGCCGGTCGTTTCTG
>JAUZFY010000056.1 GCA_030840185.1 Microbacteriaceae bacterium
GCTGCTGCTCAGTGGATCGCCAACTTCCTCGTGACCATTTCGTTCCCGCCGCTCGCCAGCTTCTCGCTCGTATTCACCTACGGGATGTACGCGTTCTTCGCGGCGCTGTCGTTCTTCTTCGTGTGGAAGGTGGTACCGGAGACGAACGGGATGTCGCTCGAGGAGGCAAACACCCTGCTACCGCCAAAGGGCAGCGCCAAGTCCGAAAACAAGATCGCCGGCACCCGGTCCTGACGGTTGGGGCACCCAGGGACGCACCGGCGCATTCGCGGGACGTGAATCCCTTAGTCTCAAAAGCGGGTTCACGCCAGTCGGAAATTTAATGGGGCTCCGACACGTTATCATTTGTGTGGTCTTGGAAGTGGAACCGCTTGTTGTCCCTCCACGCAGTTCCTTGCTCGAATCGAGCACCTTTTTCGCGCGTTAAGTTGCGAAGACGGCGGTGCCGATCCTGTCGCCACACCTCATTGCCAGCGAGCTCGCTTGCGATACAGAAACAACGATTGAAGGCATTACCGCATGATTTTTCAAGTCGGAGAGACTGTTGTCTACCCCCACCACGGCGCGGCAACAATCACGGCCGTCAAGACGCGCACGATCAAGGGTGAGTCCAAGGACTACATCACCCTCAACGTGCACGCCACCGATCTGACTATCGAACTTCCCATCCAGAACGTTGAACTCATCGGGGTGCGCGACGTGATCGACAGCGCCGGAGTCGAGGCGGTATTCGAGGTATTGCGCAGCGACATGGTCGAGGAGCCGGGCAACTGGTCCCGACGCTTCAAGGCGAACACCGAGAAGATGGGCAGCGGCAGTGTCTACCGGGTCAGCGAGGTGGTTCGGGACCTGTGGCGGCGCGATCAGGATCACGGAGTCTCCGCCGGAGAAAAGCGCATGCTCCTAAAGGCCCGTCAGATCTTGATCTCCGAGCTCGCCCTCGCGCAGAACTCGACCGACGAAGAAGCGTCCGCCGTTCTCGACGAGGTTCTCGCGACCGTCTCGGTCTAGTTGCCCCCGCGGTCTCCAAGTTAGTCCTTGCTCTCGGGTTACGCGCCGGTGGTCGGGACGCAACTCTGCTCGCCTGCCTTCCGGGCTACATGTTTGTGTTCGGGGCCAGCCCGTGATCTAACTCGCTTCTCCGGAGGTTTCGCCATCTCAGGCGGAGAGCCGCGGCCGAAGCGCCGTAAGACGGGGATGGCTGCGGCCCAGTTTCGCGGTGAGGGTCAAACCTCCGGAGAAACGCACAGTCTCTCCCATTGAGCTGTTCGAGGTGCCTCGTGCCCGCGCAGCTATTCAGGCGACGACCTTGCTGGTTCGGCATCCCTACTTCGTGCGGCGTCCCTCCTCCGTGCGGCGTCCCTACCTCGTGAGGCATCCCATCCCTCCTCCGCGGGTCCTCCCTACTCCGCGGGGCCTCCCACCGTTCTAACTCGCTTCTCCGGAGGTTTCGCCATGTCAGGCGGAGAGCCCCGGCCGAAGCGCCGCAAGACGGGGATGGCTGCGGCCCAGTTTCGCGGTGAGGATCAAACCTCCGGAGAAACGTCCGAAAAAACCGGAGAGGTTGGGAATTGGAGGAACGGGCGCGCTCATACCCCGCAGGCCAAACGGACGCAGGGCGGCAGAACGCAATAATCCTGCCGGCAAATGAGTTGCACCAAGAGGCCGCCCCCGCGGTCCTCAGCGAAGGGAATCACTCCATGAAGGTATTGCTCACCGGTGCAACCGGATTCATCGGATCATCCGTGCTTAACGCACTCATCGCGGCCGGGCACGACGTCACGGCCGTTGTCAGGAGCGACGAAGCCGGCAAGCGGGTCGCGGCAAATGGCGCAACCGCGGTCATCCATCCTCTGCCGGACACCGACTGGCTTACTGAGATGCTCACGCTGAGCGACGGCGCCATTCACCTCGCCACCCCCGATGACGACAGCGGCCCGATCTTCGACGATTCGGTCATCGACTCCGTCATTGCCGCATACTCCGGAACGAACAAGCCGTACGTGCACACCGGCGGGGTGTGGGTCTATGGGAACGGAGCCGACCTCACCGAGGAATCGCCGATCAACGCGCCCGAGATCACCGCGTGGCGCCAAGAGCGGGAGGATCGCCTTCTGGCCTCGCATGTGCGGGCGAGCGTCGTCGCGCCTGGCATCGTCCACGGGTACGGCAAGGGCATTCCCAACACAATTTCCGGTGGGCCGCGCACGGAGGACGGCGCCCTGATTCTCATTGGTGGCGGCACGCAACACTGGGCGACCGTGCACGTCGACGACCTTGCAGAGCTCTTCGTCGCGGTTCTCGAGAACGCGCCGGGCGGCGAGACCTACCTTGGCGTGAGCGGACACAACCCCACCGTTCGCGAGCTCGCGGAGGCCGTAGTAGGGCCCGATGGCACGGTCAAGGCTGACACCGTCGAGGCCGCGCGCGAGCGATTTGGCGTGCAATTCGCTGACGCGCTGTTGCTCGATCAGCAGATGACCGGCGCCAAGGCCAAGTCTCAGTTCGGATGGAATCCGTCCCGACCAAACCTCGTCGAGGAGTTCTCGAAGCTGTAGCGGGCCGGGAGCTGGTGGATTATCGAGTCACTGCGCGCGGCGCTTCGATTCGATCTGCACTGGCTCCGGTGGCGGCCGGTGGGCGTCAGCCGCCGCGCCGCCCATCGCTATCGCCGCGAGCCTCCGGAACGTCGTCTCCGACGGGGAGCCTGGTTCGGCATGCAGGATGACGAGCAGTTGTCCGTCTGCACCGTCTATCGACAGGCGTTGGCGGTGCAGTTCCAGTTCCCCGACCTGCGGGTGACGGAGCCGGATGGCGTCCTCGGTCTCGATTGCGGCCTCCGGTTGTGCCCACAGGCGACGGAATTCGGCGCTACGAACGGAAAGCTCGCCGACGAGTTGAGCGAGCTGCGGGTCGTCGACATTCGGCCCGATGAGAGCGCGGAGGCCACCGACGGTGCGGGCAAGCATTCCCTCCCAGTCTTGGTACAGCTCGCGAACGGTCGGGTCGAGAAACGCGGCTCGAAGGCCGTTTACTCCGACGCCGAACACCGGCGAGAGCGCCGCGGCAAGGGGATTGGCGGCGAGAACATCCATAAGCCGGCCCTGGACGTACACGGCCTGATTCGGCCAAGAGGTGATGAGTCCAGCAAGCCGGGGTGAAACCTGCTCGGGTGAGCCCGGCTCACGGCGACGAACGGCCCTCGAGCGAGCGAGGGTACGCAGTTCGTCGCTCGTTGCCCCGTTGAGATGAAGCGCCTTCGTGAGACCATCGAGCACAGCATCGGAGGGATTCCGGTCTTCGCCCTGTTCGAGCCTGAGGTACTCGTTCGGACTGAGGCCGGCCAGCGACGCAACCTCTTCCCGCCGGAGACCCTGCACGCGTCGTCGGCCGGTCGACGGCAATCCCGCGTCCTCGGGCGTGAGTAGTTCGCGTTTTGCGCGAAGAAAGTCGCCGAGCGGGTTGCCTGTTTCCATGACACCACCCTACGCAGTACCACCGGCGCCACGTGACGCGGTTGCTCCCTTTCGGCAACTTGGGGGGTTGGTGCAGAGTCTTCTCGCCCGCGCCGTCTCGTAGGGTGGTCAGGTGAAACTTTCGACCGCGGCATCCGCGTTTCTGTCCTTCGGTATCGACGTTGCCTTCGTTGTCGTATTCGTGCTTATCGGGCGGGCGAGCCACCGAGAGGATCTGGCCGGTTCGATCAACACGCTGTGGCCGTTCGTCGTCGGTCTCGCGGTGGGGTGGGTCGTGGCTCGGGCCTGGCGGTCGCCGCAGGCACTCGTCTGGACCGGAATCACGGTGTGGGCGGTAACCGTCGTAGTCGGGATGCTGCTGCGCGCGGCGTCGCGCCAGGGCGTGGAGGTGGCATTCGTCATCGTCACGGTGATCGTGCTTGCGGTCTTCCTGCTCGGGTGGCGAGCGTTGTCCCGGCTCTTCCGGCGCAGGATGTCGCGAGCCTGACCGAGCTCGACCTTGCTCAGCGGACCACATCGACGAGCTGCACGTCTCGAAGCACGCCGGACTGGGCCACAGCCGTGATGAAGGTGCCATTGGGCTGGCGGCGGCGATCGGTCGGCGAGCCGGGGTTGAGAATTCGCAGGCCTCCCGGAGTCGTCGTGTCCCACGGGACGTGGCTGTGCCCGAATACGAGCACGTCGGTGTTTGGGAACGCCGCGTCGCAGCGGACCTCGCGTCCCGCGGCAGGGCCGGTTTCATGCACGACGGCGAAGCGAATCCCCTCGATCGTGCCTGTCGCCACTTCCGGGAGTCGACTCCGGAGGTCGTCTCCGTCATTGTTTCCCCAGACGCCGATCACGCGGGCCGCGCTCGCGGCCAACTCATCGAGCAAGGACTCCTGAACCCAGTCGCCGGCGTGGATGACGATGTCCGCCCAGTCGACCGCGTCCCATACCTGTGCCGGAAGCTCGCGGGCACGCTTCGGCACGTGGGTGTCCGAAATCAGCAGTAGGCGCAGCGGCGGTGCGGGCAGGTCTGATTCGACGTCTGTGGATTGCTCGGGAGCGGCCATGAGCCATTCTGACCGGTGACCGGCTCCGCTGTCACGCGGTGAAGAACGGCGTCGAGCCGGGCACGAGCGAATAGTGTTCTCGGATCGCTGTCAAGAGCGCGGTGGATGCGGCCGAGCATTTGCGCGTATCCTCAATGGCACACAGGGAGCCATCGGGGCTTCCGTCCGAGGGAGCTCACCATGGCCGACAAGTCACCTAAAAAGTCCACCTCGAAGACGGCGGCGTCAAAGTCTCTAAAGGAGAAGCGCGCCGACAAGAAGACCAAGGCCGCGAACAAGCCGACCGGCTAGCGACTGACGGAGAGTGCCCGGGTTCGCCCGGGCATTTTTTGTGTCCGGGTGACGGGAGTCGCCAAACGGAACCGGCTAGGCCGTCTTCATGATGTCGGCAGTGAAGCTCTGCACCCGAGAGAGCAGTCCCTCGGCTCGACGAGCGACGATCTCCGCCGGGTCGAGCGGTAGGGCCGAGGCCGGGGGAGTGATGCGGATGATCAGCGAACAGGCCAGGTCGGCGCAGATGTAGGTTCCGACGGTGTTGCCGTCGCGCCCGGCTTGTCCGGCCCGAGGGGCCGAGAAGAGCGCGACCTGTCCGGCCGGCTGGGGGGTGCGGCACAGGGAGCACATCGCCGAGATTCCGGGGCGCATGGTGGCTCCCGACGCGCGGAGGACGATCCCGACCGGACGGTCGTCGAGCCAGTGTACGAGGTAGCCGCGCAGTGGAGCTTTGTGATCCCGCCAGCCGAGATACTCCCGCTCGCCCCAGAGGACTTCGTGCAGACCGGGAAGCGGCATTCGCAGCACCTCGCCTTGCGACGCGTT
>JAUZFY010000067.1 GCA_030840185.1 Microbacteriaceae bacterium
GGTCGGGGAGTCCGGCGGCGATCTCGACGCGAAGCTCTCAATGGGCGACCTCGAGATCACGAAAGCGCTCGCCTCCGTTGCGGCGAAGACCGCGTACGGCAGCATCCAGCTGCGAGAGGTGTCGAGCGGTTCCATCCAGGTCGAAAGCGGCTACGGGCAGATCACCATCGGCGTGCGACCCGGTGTCCCGGCTTGGCTCGACCTGTCCTCAAAGGACGGGCACGTGCGCAACGAGCTCGACGGCGACCACGCCCCCGACGCGTCCGAGCAGACCGTCGCGGTGCGTGCGCGCACTCAGTACGGCGACATCAGCATCCAGCGCGCATGAACACCCCAGCGATCGAAGTCCACGGCTTGCGCAAGTCCTACGGCGACAAAATCGTGCTCGACGGCGTCAACCTCACGGTGGCCGCCGGCACCGTCACCGCGCTGCTCGGTCCGAACGGCGCCGGCAAGACGACGACCGTGCACATCCTGTCCACGCTCCTGCGGCCCGACGGCGGCACGGCCTTCGTGAACGGATGTGACGTCGTTCGCGATCCGGGCGGCGTGCGCTTGGGTATCGGCCTCACCGGCCAATTCTCCGCGGTCGACAAACTGCTGACTGGCGAGGAGAACCTTCTGCTGATGGCTCGGCTGCGCCACCTCGGCGCAAAGCGCTCGAAGACACGGGTGGCCGAGTTGCTTGAGCAGTTCGACCTCGTCGAGGCCGCGCGCAAGCCGCTCGCCACCTACTCCGGCGGCATGCAGCGCCGCCTCGACCTCGCGATGACTCTCGTCGCGACACCGAGCGTGATCTTCCTCGACGAACCCACCACGGGCCTCGACCCGCGCAGCCGCCACACGATGTGGGACATCGTGCGCGACCTCGTCGCGGAGGGCACGACAGTGCTGCTCACCACCCAGCACCTCGAGGAGGCAGACGAGCTCGCGGACCGCATCGCGGTGCTCGACGGCGGCCGTATCGTCGCCGACGGGACGCCGGACGAGCTTAAGCGCCTCCTGCCCGGCGGGCACATCCGGCTCCGGTTCGCGGATACCGCGGCGCTCGACGCCGCCTCCCGCCTGCTGGACGAGTCCGCTCGCGACTCCACCGGGCTCGCGCTCACCGTGTCGAGCGACGGCGGGGTCGGCACGCTGCGCACCGTGCTGGACCGCCTCGATGCGGCTGGCCTCGAGGTCGAGGACCTCAGCATCCACACCCCGGACCTCGATGACGTGTTCTTCGCCCTGACCGGCAAGAAGGATCAGTCCGACGGGGTCGACACGAAGGGAACCGAATCATGACTACCGTTACCGACCAGCGCCTAACTGCCACGCGCATCAGTCGACAGTCGCACGTGGTCGCCGACTCGATCACGATGCTGCGCCGCAACCTGCTGCACATCGTGCGCTACCCCGGCCTGTCCATGTTCACCATCCTCGGTCCAGTCGTAATCCTGCTGCTCGTCGTGTTCGTGTTCGGCGGAACGCTCGGGGCCGGCCTGCCGGGCGTGGACCCGGCCGGTGGGCGGGGGGCATACCTCGCGTACGTCATGCCGGGAATCCTCTTGATCACCATCGCGGGCACCGCCAGCGGCGCCGCGATAACTGTCGCGATGGACATGACCGAGGGCATCACGGCACGGTTCCGCACGATGGCGATCTCGCGGGCCGCGGTGCTCGCCGGGCACGTGATTGGCAACACCATCCAGGCCATCATCGCCGTGGCCCTCGTGCTCGGGGTGGGTCTGCTCGTCGGGTTCCGCCCCACCGCCAGACCGGTCGAATGGCTCGCCTCCGCCGGCCTGATCGTGCTCATCGCGTTCGCGGTCAGCTGGATCGGGGTCGCGATGGGGATGCAATCGAAGACGGTCGAGACGGCGAGCAATCTGCCCCTCATCCTGACCCTCCTGCCAATGCTCGGCAGCGGCTTCGTACCGACGGAGTCGATGCCGGCCGGGTTGCAGTGGTTCGCACAGTACCAGCCGTTCACGCCGTTCATCGAGAGCATCCGCGGGCTGCTGCTCGGCACCCCGCTCGGCTGGAACCCGATGCTCGGGATCGGATGGTGCGTCGTGATCGCGGTCGCCGGGTACGCCTGGTCGATGGCGATCTACGAGCGAAAGTCGGTGCGCTGAGCCAGGGTCGCACCCGTTACCGTGGGTGGTCACCGACCGCGAACCGGACAAATACGCGGCTACCTGGCGTCGGCCGCCGCGTGCAACTCAGCGATATTGAGCTTCGACATCACGAGGAGCGCCTGCATCACTCGATTGGCTCGGTCCATGTCGGGGTCGGTGAGCAGCTCATCGATTCCCAGCGGAATGATCTGCCACGACAGTCCGTATTTGTCCTTCAGCCATCCACTCTGACCAGGCACACCGCCGTCGGCGGTGAGCCGTTCCCACAGGTGATCAATCTCGGCTTGCGTCTCGACCCACACTAAAAGTGACACGGACTCGTTGAATTTGAACTTGGTTGGACCGCCGTTGAGTGCTTGCAGTTTCATGCCGTCGAGAACGAAGGTCACGATAACCACACCATCCTCCGGGCTGGGAGCGCTCTCCATCCGAATAACAGTCTGAATCTCGGAATTCGGAAAAACTGACACGTAGAACTCGGCTGCTTCCTCTGCCTCGTTGTCGAACCACAGGAACGGGTGGATGGTCGGCAATTTCCGCACTCTTTTCTTCTGAAAAACGAACGAATGGGACCGGTTTTGCTCAATATGGTAGACGCAGGTGCCATGGACGGGGAGTGTCGTGTTTGTGCAAATACCGGCAACGGCGGGAAGCAATGCGGTGAGAATCCGTCAGCAGGGCGGAAGCCGCCAACCCGAGCCACTTACCAGCTCCTGTCTCACCGCCGAGCCGGGGCTGCCCTCGGCGTCCTAGACGGCACCCATAGTGTGAAACGAATAACGCACGTCACCAGCCGAATACATGATGGAGATGAGCATGACGAACGAGCCGACACCATTCGAGCCCCATGAGTCGGGGGCCTTTTTTCATGGCACAAAAGTGGACCTGCAAGTTGGTGATCTGCTGGAAGCCGGTCGCCGTTCGAACTACGGCGGCGGGAGGACGGCGAACCATGTCTACGTGACCGCAACCCTCGACGCGGCGACGTGGGGAGCGGAGCTCGCGGCGGGCGAGGGCCCCGGCCGGATCTACATCGTGGAACCAACGGGCGTGCTCGAGGACGATCCCAATGTGACGGACAAGAAATTCCCTGGCAATCCGACCAGGTCCTACCGGACACGGCAGCCCGTGAGGGTGGTCGGGGAGCTTGTGGACTGGGTGGGACACTCGCCCGAGCGGCTGCGAACCATGCGGCAACACCTCGAGGATCTTGCGCGTCAGGGCTTGGACGCAATCGACGACTGACCGCGACCGCCAGCAGGTGAGCCCGCGTCGGTGCGCTCTGGCACCACATCCAAGTCCACGTCACAGAGAAGCCCGTTGCCAAGGGGCTACGGACGGCCCGACAAGCAAGACGGGGCCGTCACTCTCCGTGCAGTGGGATGACGCCGAGTTGCTGCATCAGCGCAAGGTCATTCCTGTCCGACCAGTGTTCGGCGAGCTTGCCATTCGCGATGCGGTGAATCGCCACTCCCGTCTCCCGGATGTCCTCTCCCGTGGCGGGCAGTGGGCCCGGAAGGTCCCCCTCGTGGCGGCCATATGCCGTCAGCCTCGTCACTACCTTGTCGCCCTCAGCGATCTGGTCCTCGATCTCGTGCCGACCGGGAGTGGCCTTCCAGAAGATCTCGAAAGCCCTTTTCAGCCCGTCCCGCCCTGCCGGTAGTCCGGGAAACGGGGCCGGGTTGT
>JAUZFY010000077.1 GCA_030840185.1 Microbacteriaceae bacterium
AGAGTCGCGGTAGGGCTCAATAGAGGTATGGGTCACTCGGCTGGTCCACTTTGGTCGTCGATGTCGGAACAAGGGCAATCGCCTGCTGGCTCTTACTGCTCGGATTGGTGTCGAAGGTGCCAGCGACCTTCACCCACTGATCGGGGTGGAGCGTGCTCTTCCAGTTGGGCATGTACACCGGAACTCCCACCGGCTGCGCGTCGACGGCGCAGCAGGTGATGACGAATCGGGTGACGTAAAAAACGTTGTCGGGGTCGTCCGGGTCCTTCGAGATGAAGCCGACGACATCCGCTGTCTTGTTCTGGTAGAAGCTTGCGTCCGTGGTCTGGCGCAGCAGCGACGACCAGTCTGCAACGGTGAACTTGGCAAAGGCTCCGGTTGGAACGGATGCCGCGGCCCCCACCGTCTTGGTGCCCGTTCCGACCCCGGTGCTGTTGACCACTCGCTGATCGGCCGTCGCGGTCGTGAGGGTGGCGGGTGGCACGACGACGAGACCGACCGCCACAAACAGGGTCAGCAGCGTTGCGACGACGGACAGCGGGCCGCTGAACCCTCGACGCGGTTCGTCGAGATCGTGATCGTGGTCATGATCCGCCTTGGTGACGAAGCTCGCCACGACGAAGACGAGTCCGATCGCGCCCATGATCACGGTGAACACGATGTAGCTGGGATTGATGTAGAGGATCAGCTGGTTCGTCCAGGCGAGCCACACCGTCGCCACGAGAGCCGCGATCACGAGGGCGATGCCCTGCCAGCGCTGAATCGAACGCCACAGCCTGTTACGCCACATAGTTGATGACCAATCCGATCAGGGTGCTCAACAGCCCGACAATGACGGTGAGACGCACAAGCACCCTCGCGGTGAAGGTCGTGCGCATGAGCGTGAGCATCTTGATGTCAACGATCGGACCGAACACCAGGAATACGGCGATCGAGCCCGGCATGAAGGTGCTCGCGAACGGCAGGATGAAGAACGCGTCGACGGTGGAGCACACGGAGATCACGAAGGCGAGTGCCATCATGGCGAGGATCGACCACACGGGATTGCTGCCGAGGCCGAGCAGAATAGCCCGCGGTACCGCGACCTGCACGAGGCCGGCGACGAGGGCCCCAATGAACATCGCCGGCATGATGACTCCACACTCCCGCGCGAAGAGTTCGACGCTCTTCTGCCAGCGCGTCTGGTCGTGCTCGTGCGCGTCGGGGAGTCGGCACTCGGCGGCGAAGCGATCGGTGAGCAGGCTGTCCTGATCCGGATGCTTCGAGAACAGCCATCCAAGGATGTTGGCGATGGCGAAGCCGCCGACGATTCGGGCGACAAAGACCCAGCTGCCGAATCCGAATGCCTGGCCGGTAGTCAGGATCGTGATCGGGTTGAGGATCGGGGCCGCGAGCAGAAAGGTCATCGACTCGGAAACCGTAAAGCCCTTGACGATGAGCCCGCGGGCGAGCGGCACGTTGCCGCACTCGCACACCGGAAGGAAAATGCCGAGAAATGAGATCACGGTGCGACGCAGGAACGCGTTGCTCGGCAGAACCCGCATGATCCAGCGGTCGGGAATCCAGACCTGCACCGCGATCGAAAGGAGAATGCCGAGGATCACGAACGGCAGCGATTCCACGATCACGCTGATGCTCAGCGTGAGGAGGTCCTGCAGCTGGTTCGGGAGCGACCATGCGCCCAGCCCGGGGGTCAGGGCTCGAACGGCGAAGACCGCCGAAATGCCGAGTAACCCGACGACCAGTCCGGTGATGGTGGGTGCCCGGAAGACTCGCTTTCGCTCCTCTACCCGAGTACCCACCCTCGGAATCTTAGGGGGCCTTCGCCGGAATGCGGCGCGACAGCCTAGAGCTCCTCAGAAGTGGCGGAGGTCTCGGAGGTACGCACCGTTCCGGCACTCGACGCCCGACGGGACACGCGCGAACGGCCCTGCCCCGGCTGCTTCGGCTCGGGAAGCGCGTCGAGCACCGAGTCCAGAATCTGCTCGGCGTCGTGAGTAGAGATGCGTCGCGGACCGCGAGCATTCTTTTTCACCGGGATGTCCAGAATCTCCACCGCTTTCTCGGCGGCGGCGATCGTCACCTCTTCGACCACGGGAGTCTCCACGACGACCTGCACGGTCTCACCAGCCGGCGCCTCGATAGCGGCGGTCTCGACGCCGGCCGTTGCCGGGGCGTCCTCCTCCGCTGCGGTGTGTGCGATGGTCGAGGCCGCGATCTGCGCGAGAGCGTTCTTCACGTCGTCCGTGATCGCGTGGGTTCCGCCGCCGTTGGTCTTTTGGGCGGAACCGGCCGAGTTGCCGTTGGAGCGACCGGAGTCTCCCCCGTTGCCGCCGCCGTTGCCGCCGTTGCCGCCCTTGCCGCGACCGCGACGCGGGGTCTCCGGCTGCGCGGACTGACGGTGCTTCGTGACCGGGTCGTGGTGGATGATGATTCCGCGGCCGGCGCAGAATTCGCAGGGCTCGCTGAACGACTCGACGAGGCCGAGTCCAAGCTTCTTCCGAGTCATCTGCACGAGACCGAGCGAAGTCACCTCCGCAACCTGGTGCTTGGTGCGGTCACGGCTCAGGCTCTCCACGAGACGGCGAAGCACGAGGTCGCGATTCGACTCGAGCACCATGTCGATGAAGTCGACGACGATGATGCCGCCGATGTCGCGCAAGCGAAGCTGTCGAACTATTTCCTCGGCGGCCTCGAGGTTGTTCTTTGTGACGGTCTCTTCGAGATTTCCGCCCGACCCGACGAACTTGCCGGTGTTGACGTCGACAACGGTCATTGCCTCGGTGCGGTCGATCACGAGTGACCCGCCGGACGGCAGCCAGACCTTGCGGTCGAGCGCCTTCTCGATCTGTTCTGTGATGCGGAACTCGTCGAACGAGTCGACGCAGCACGAGGTCGCGGTTGGACTCGAGCACCATGTCGATGAAGTC
>JAUZFY010000079.1 GCA_030840185.1 Microbacteriaceae bacterium
GTCGACGTAGAAGGACTTCGCGCGATCCTGGTTTGAAACGGGGATGGAGAACAACTGCACCTGAGTGATCATGGGTCAACACTGCTCAGCGATGCGGCGCCGGTCAAGTTGGGCTAGTCCGGCGACCAGCGGGCCCGGCGGAGGTCCACTCGATAGTGTCCGGCCGCCGACCAAATCAGGGGTGTCGACTCCGTGCGGTACTGCTCGAGCGCCGCCGTCTCGTGGTTCTCCGGCGGGTGACCGCTCGACCGGATGACCCGCCACCACGGCACGTCCGAGCCGTAGTAGGCCATGGTCTGGCCGACCGCTCGCGCCGCCCTCGAGCCGATTGCGGCGGCGACGTCGCCGTAGGACATCGCCCGTCCCGGCGGGATCGACTCGACCACCGCGAGCACGCGCGAGACGAAATCGTCAGCGGGAGCCGTCATCCTTGGGTAGCCCTTAAAGGTTCAGTACGCCGATCTTCTCCCCGTATTGGGTCTCGCCGACCACGGTGAATCCGGTGTGCAGGAAGAATTGCTCTGGGCCTTCTTCGCCCTCTTCCCAGATGGCGGTGAGCCGGTCGAAGCCGCGCGAACGGGCCTCGTTGGCTAGCGCCCACACGGCGAAGCGACCGACGCCGGCGCCCTGGGCATCCGCCGCGACCGTCACGCGCCAAATGCAACTGCGAAACTCCTCCTGGCTGGAGTCCGGGTCGAAGTTTCCGCGGATGAATCCGACCACCTCGTCGCCGTCGAGAACGACTCGCGGCCAGGAAGTCTCGGGATCGATGTAGGCGTCCGCAATCGCGTAGGACGGCGGGGTGACGAACTGCTCCTGGCCGGGACGCAGGGTCAGGCTGTTCGCCGCGACGATGGTTTTTGCCGACAGCTCTTCTAGTCTCAACTCAGCCATGACCACAGGCTAACCGGGCGGGACCCCGATCGGGTAGTCCATCCCCTCGACCACGGGAGAAGTATCTTGACATCGAGATACTTGGCGGAAGCGGCTAAGCTATCGGCGGTGGCAGAACGCCCGTGAAGCAAGGAGAAACGCTTGTCAAAGATCAAGGTAGAAGGAACGGTTGTCGAGCTCGACGGCGATGAGATGACTCGCATCATCTGGCAGAAGATCAAGGACACCCTGATCCACCCCTATCTCGACATCAAGCTCGACTACTACGACCTCGGCATCGAAAACCGCGACGCGACCGACGACCAGGTCACCATCGACGCGGCCCACGCGATCCAGAAGTACGGCGTCGGCGTCAAGTGCGCGACGATCACCCCCGACGAGGCTCGGGTCGAGGAGTTCGGCCTCAAGAAAATGTGGAAGTCGCCGAACGGGACCATCCGCAACATCCTCGGCGGCGTCATCTTCCGCGAGCCGATTATCATCTCCAACATCCCGCGCCTCGTGCCCGGCTGGAACAAGCCGATCATCATCGGCCGTCACGCCTTCGGCGACCAGTACCGCGCCACCGACTTCGTCTTCAAGGGCAAGGGCAAGCTCACGGTCGAGTTCACCCCCGCCGACGGCTCGGAGCCGATGAAATTCGAGGTCTACGACGCTCCGGATGACGGCATCGCCCAGGTCCAGTACAACCAGGACTCCTCGATCCGCGACTTCGCCCGCTCGAGCCTCAACTACGGCCTGACCCGCAACTACCCGGTGTACCTCTCCACCAAGAACACCATCCTCAAGGCCTATGACGGTCGCTTCAAGGACATCTTCGAGGAGATCTTCGAGACCGAGTTCAAGGAGAAGTTCGAGGCCGCCGGCCTCACCTACGAGCACCGCCTGATCGACGACATGGTTGCCTCGGCGATGAAGTGGGAGGGCGGATACGTCTGGGCCTGCAAGAACTACGACGGCGACGTGCAGTCAGACACCGTGGCGCAGGGCTTCGGCTCGCTCGGACTCATGACCTCGGTGCTCTCCGTTCCGGACGGCTCGGTCGTTGAGGCCGAGGCGGCGCACGGCACAGTGACCCGTCACTACCGGATGCACCAGCAGGGCAAGCCCACCTCGACCAACCCGATCGCGTCGATCTACGCGTGGACTCGCGGGCTCTCGCACCGCGCCAAGCTCGACAACAACCCGGAGCTGGCCGCATTCGCGGAGACGCTCGAGGACGTCGTCATCAAGTCGGTCGAGGCCGGCGCGATGACGAAGGACCTCGCCCTTCTCGTCGGTCCGGATCAGAAGTGGCAGACCACCGAGGAATTCCTCGACACGCTCGACAAGAACCTCGCCGCGCGCCTGGCTTAACAGGAGCCCTTTCGGAGGCCGCCGCGCCTCCGACGGCATGCCCAAAACGCAGGACATTCACCACGGTGATGCGCGTTTACGGTGTGACGATGGCGCTTGGTGGTGATTCTCCTGCGTTTTCGGTCGCGGTGGCGTTGGCGAACGGACTGACACGAACGGGGAACCTGAGCTTCGGCTCGGGTTCCCCGTTCCTCGTTGTGTGACGGGTGATTGCGCAGCGCGCGGTTGGTAAGGTTAACTAACAAATATGAGCGAACCGGATCAGCCAGTAGCCCCCGCGGCTGTACCTTCGGGGCCGCAACGGCTCACTCGACCGCACTTTTCCGCCGGGCGGCTTCTTCGCCCGATGACGAAGGTCTTGCCGGAGCACGCTCGGGGCCACAACCGGTCGCTCGTACTGCAGACTCTGTATTCGACCGGTCAGCAGAGCCGGGCCGACGTCGCTCGAAGCACCGGGCTCACCCGTGTCACCGTCTCCGACCTCGTGGCGGAGCTCATGGCCGAGGGCCTCATTGTCGAAATGGGCCTTCGTGAGGGAGCGCGGCCGGGTAAGCCGGCGACGCTCATCGACATCGACCGCGGCGCGTTCCAAATCATCGGGATCGATCTCAGCGAATTCGACAGTTTCCGCGGCGCGGTGCTCGACCTGGACGGCACCATTCTCGCTCGAGATGAGGTGCCGCTCGAGGGTCGGACCGGCCAGGACGCGGTAGACAAGGTGTTGAGTCTCGCCGAGCGGCTCATCGCGAGAACGACCGCCCCGATCCTCGGCCTCGGCGTCGGTTCGCCGGGCGTGGTCGACCTCGCGGGAACCGTGCTGAGCGCACCGAACCTCGGGTGGAACGGGGTGCAGCTGCAGCTCGAGCTCACCGACCGCTTCGGCATCCCGGTGGTGGTGGCCAACGACGGCAACGCGGCGGTGCTCGCCGAACATAGCTTCGGGGAGGCCACCGGCGACCTGATGCTGATCAAGATCGGACACGGCGTGGGAGCGGGACTGTTGCTGGGGGGAACCCCGGTCTACGGAAGT
>JAUZFY010000099.1 GCA_030840185.1 Microbacteriaceae bacterium
TCGCGATGGCGAGCCGGCGGAGGTCGTCGTCGAGGTTGGCACCGACCTTGAGCTTGACGTGCCGGTAGCCCTCGTCCACTGCCTCCTGCAGCAGCCGACGCAGCTTGTCGTCGCTGTAGCCGAGCCAACCGGCGCTCGTCGTGTAGCAGGGGTATCCACTGACCGCGAGTTCGGCCTCCCGCTCCGAGCGGCTCGGTCGCAGCTCCTCGAGCAGCGCGATCGCCTCGTCGCGGGTTATCGCGTCGGAGAGGTAGCGAAGGTCGGCGGCATCCACGAGCTCGGTTGGCGACATGTCGGTGAGCAGCTTCCAGAGGGGCTTCTTGGCGCGGCGCGCCGCGAGATCCCACATCGCATTCATCACCGCAGCGAGCGCGAGGTGGATGACGCCCTTCTCCGGCCCGAGCCAGCGCAGCTGCGAATCGCCCTGCAGCCCGCGGTAGACGGCTCCGAGGTCCGCGACTGCCTCGTCGACGTCCATCCCGATGAGCGGGAGGCCACGCTGCCTCGCCGCCTCGGCACACAGGTCGTTTCCGCGGCCGAGACTGAAGGTGAATCCATGGCCCGATAGGTCCGGATCATCCGTCGTGATGACGACGTAGGCGGCCGAATAGTCCCCGTCCTTGTTCATGGCGTCTGAGCCATCCATGCTCAGCGAGGTGGGGAACCGCACATCGTGCGTCGTTACGGCGATGATCTTCGTCATTGGAATCTCTTTCTGGAATGCGTTCGGGCACAGCCGTCGTTAAACATCATATGTCTAGAGTCTAGATTGTGCGCACCGGGCCACTTTCCCCGGGATGCCCCGTTAGACATCCGTTCTATGGAGGGGCAAGACCTAACCGGAACGTCGCCCGAACGTGGCTTGGGGCGACGGCACGTCGGATACCGCGCCCGCGGACGCTGACACCCAATCTGTTACCGATTTTCGCGTAATCATCTGCCCGGATCGGGGTCTGTGTCAGTAACAGCTTCGAACGAAGTTGTCCACCGAATCGAGGGAGGGATGTGACCATGACTGCGCAGCGAAGCACTCGCGTCGGACGCGAGGAAGATTGCACGAACGGCCCGGCGGGCGAGTGGGAGAAATATCGGCATGCCGTCGCGGCCTTCTATGTGGCCCAGGGCCACTTCCCGCGTCGATCGTCCCGTTTCCCCTCCGAAAGGAGGCTCGCCAACTGGCTTGCGGCGCAGCCCTCGACCCACGGGCTCGTTTCCCCTGCCGACCGACTCCGCGGGGCCCTCCCAGGCGGGACGGCACAAGGGCATCCGAAGCAACCCAGGAGCGGCACCGAAGGCGGCGAGGGGCGCGAGGGGAAAAGACACTTTTGGGTCCAGCGCGACGAGTGAGATCCGGCCGGTCCGACGCGCGATGAACGGCGCCTAGCGCGCCACTCGGCTAGCTCGTACACTTGCTAGACAATGTCCGAGTCGCTGAAGACCACCTCCGTCCCGCAGGCGGTCTACGACGCCCTGCGGGAGAGCATCGTGACCTCGGCCGAGGCGCCCGGCGCGCTGCTCACCGAGACCGCGATAGCCGTGCGCTACGGCGTTGCCCGCCCGACGGCCAAGGCGGCCCTCGAGCGTCTCGTGTCCGAGGGGCTGCTCTCCCGCCGACCGCACCATGCCGCGCAAGTGACCGAGCTCAGCCGGGACGACATCGAAGACCTGTACGGGAATCGGGCGCTCCTTGAGGAGGCCGCCCTCGGCATTCTCGCTTCGGACGGCGTGGTGCCCATCGCCGCACTGTCGGTGCATCGGGAGCTGCTCGAGCACGCCCGCGCCGACAATCGTGCCGCACTCGCTCGAACCGACGTCGAGTTTCACCGCGCGCTCGTGCTCGCCCAGCACAGCACGCGACTGGCGAAGATGCACGGCCTGCTCATGGGCGAGATCGAACTGTGCATCGGGCAGGTTCAGTCACACCAACTCATCCGACCCGACGAGATCGCCGAGCAACACCAGAGCATTCTCGACGCCGTCGCTGCGCGCGACGTGGACCTGGCCGCCAGACTCACTCGCGAACACATCATTTACGCCCGCGATCGCTTGCTTCAGAAGTACGACGACGACCACAGTGAGGATTCATAGATGACAGCCGAGCACGCAACAATCACGATCGGGGTGCCGGAAGAGCAGATGCTCGCCCGGCTGGCACCGGCACCAGATGGGGTCGATCTCGTGGTCTGGACCCCGGATGACCCGCCGCTCGATCGCCCGATTGACCTGCTCGTGCTGCCGTACTCGACCTCGGCGGCAATGCTGCGCGATCTGGCCGGCGTACAGGTCGGGGCCGTGCAGAGCCAGTCGCTCGGCTACGACGGCGTCTCGGAGGTGTTGCCTCCCGGTATCGCCTATTGCAACGCGGTCGGCGTACACGAGGGTCCGACCGCCGAACTCGCCGTGGGGCTCATCCTGGCGAGCGAACGTGGCCTCGACGTCATGGCGAGGGCGCAACCGGCCGGAGGCTGGGACCGGCAATGGTCTCCCGGTCTGCTCGGCCGCTCCGTTCTGATAATCGGGGTCGGCGGCGTGGGCGGCGCCGTCGAGAAGCGCCTCGCCCCGTTTGACCCCACCATCACCCGGGTTGCCCGCTCCGCTCGAGCGGATGAGAGCGGCCCAATTCACTCGATGGATTCGCTGCCGGAGCTGTTGCCGCTCGCCGACATCGTCGTGATAGCCGTGCCGCTCACGACCGAGACCACCGGCCTCGTCTCGGCGGACTTCCTCGACCAACTGAAGCCCGGCGCGCTCCTGGTCAACGTCTCCCGCGGCGCCATCGTGGACACCGAGGCGCTCACCGAGCGTGTGAGGAGCGGCGCAATCCGAGCGGCGCTCGACGTGATCGAGCCGGAACCGCTTCCCGCCGACCACCCCCTGTGGACACTTCCCGGTGTCATCATCACCCCGCATGTCGGCGGAAACGTCTCGAGCATGACAAGCAGAATCGACCCGATTGTCCGTCGCCAGATCGACCGGCTGCGGAACGGCCTTCCGCCACTTGACGTCGTCGTCACCAACTGAGGATAGAGAGCACAATGAAAATCGAACGACACCTCCCGAAGGTGCGAGACCTCGCGCCGCTCCTTCACTTCGCCACCCCCGAGTTCAATGCCAGAAAGCGCAGGCTCGAGAAGGCGCTCACCATCTACGACCTCCGGAAGATCGCTCAGCGTCGGACCCCGAAGGCGGCGTTCGACTACACCGAGGGGGCGGCGGAGGCGGAAATCTCGCTCGCGCGCGCCAGGCAGGCGTTCGAGGACATCCAGTTCAACCCGAGCATCCTGCGGGACGTCTCGGTGGTTGACACGACTTCCACAGTGCTCGGCGGCACGGTTGCCCTCCCGTTCGGCATTGCCCCGACCGGATTCACCCGGATGATGCAGAGCGAAGGCGAGATCGCCGGAGCATCAGCCGCGGCCGCGGCTGGCATCCCGTTCTCGCTCTCCACGATGGGAACAACGGCGATCGAGGACGTCAAGGCCGCGAACCCCGATGGCCGCAACTGGTTCCAGCTGTACATGTGGAAGGACCGTGACCGCTCCATGGCGCTCGTCGACCGGGCAGCCAAGGCCGGTTTCGACACGCTGCTCGTCACCGTCGACGTTCCGGTGGCCGGCGCCCGTCTTCGGGACAAGCGCAACGGCTTTTCCATCCCGCCGCAGCTGACCCTCGGCACGGTGGTCAACGCGATCCCCCGCCCGGAATGGTGGATCAACTTCCTCACCACCGAGCCCCTCGCTTTCGCCTCGCTCGACCGGTGGAGCGGAACGGTAGCCGAACTGCTCGACACGATGTTCGACCCAACGGTGACGTTCGAGGATCTCGCCTGGATTAAAGACCAGTGGCCGGGCAAGGTCGTGGTCAAGGGCGTGCAGAACCTCGACGACGCCAAGAAGATTGCGACGATGGGCATCGACGGCATCGTGTTGTCCAACCACGGAGGTCGCCAGCTCGACCGGGCGCCCATCCCGTTCCACCTGCTGCCGGATGTCGCGCGCGAGGTCGGCTCGGACCTCGAGGTTCACCTCGACACCGGCATCATGAGCGGCGCGGATATCGTCGCGGCAATCGCCCTCGGCGCTGACTTCACCCTCGTCGGGCGCGCCTACCTGTACGGCCTCATGGCCGGCGGCCGGGAGGGCGTCGACCGGATGATCCAGATCCTCGGCGACCAGATCGCCCGCACGATGCGACTGCTCGGCGTCACCTCACTCGAGGAGCTCACCCCGGCTCACGTCACCCAACTCGAGCGGCTCGCCCCGCGGGCGCTCGGCGGGGCGGCCCGAACGGCGCCGCGCCCGTCGACGTCCCCGAAGTCATCACCGCCGAAGGGCGGTCCGCGCAAGTCGCCGGTCGCCGGCTAGCCGCCCGATCCACACCGTCTCCGCGCACCGAAACGGCCGCGACCACCGGGTCACGGCCCATCACGGCAAACCACGGCGGTGAATCACCGAAAACGCAGGAGAATCACCACCCAGGCATCGTTTTCCGCTCGAATGGCTGAGCGAAGTGGTGAATCTCCTGCGTTTTGAGCAACCCATTATCCCGAGCGTCATCCGCCTCGTGACTCAGTGCACCTACGCGTAGCACCCGGCACCTCGCCGTTCGACGCCCGACCGGCGTCACGTCAGATGGCGTCCGGCTTTGCGCGAAGTGCCGAGCAGGTCGCATCGATGGTCGCTGGTGCAGTTCGGCGCCGTTCAGGTGCTCGGCGTCGGGCGTCCGGTGACGAAGACGGCGTGGTCGGGCTTGATCTGGAGCTTGGTCGCGGTGGTCTTCTCGGTCATGACGCTGGAGAGCACCCGCTAGGCCGGGAGGCCGAGCTGGCGGCGTGCCTCGTCGATGGTGGCGAGCACCTCGATCGTGCGGTCAAGCGGATGCAGCGGCGACTCG
>JAUZFY010000006.1 GCA_030840185.1 Microbacteriaceae bacterium
AACGTCGCGCCGGGCATCCATCGCCTCGAACACGCCTACGTGAATTGCTACCTCGTCGAGGACGGCACCTCCCTCACCATCGTTGACGCCGCCTTTCCCGCGACCCTGCCGCTCATCAAGCGCGCGATCCGGGCCATTGAACGCTCTACGGCGGACGTGCGCGCCATTGTGCTCACTCACGCCCACTTCGATCACCTTGGATTCGCCCACCAGGCTCGCGAGGAGTGGGGCGTGCCCGTCTGGGCTCATCCGCTCGAGTCCCACATTGCGGAGCATCCGTACCGCTACGGGCATGAGCGTGCCCGCGCGCTCTACCCGATCCGGCATCCGGCTTCGGTTCCGGTGTTGTTCCGGATGGCCCGCGCCGGGGCGCTGCACGTTCCCGGCATCACCGACCTGACATTCTTCGAGGCCGGCCAGGTGCTGCCGATCCCCGGCGGGCCGCGGGTAATTTTCACCCCGGGTCACACCTATGGACACAGCGCACTGCACTTCGAGGACCGGGACGCGCTGGTCTCGGGAGACGCGCTCGTCACCTTCAACCCCTACACCGGAGATTCCGGGCCGCAGATAGTGTCTCGTGCCGCTACCGCCGACAGCACCGAAGCGCTCGCCTCGCTGGACATTCTCGCGGCAACGGATGCGACTCTTGTGCTTCCGGGGCACGGGGCGTCGTGGCGAACCGGTGTGCGAGCTGCCGCCGACCTGGCCCGGGAGGCCGGCCGTTCCTGAGTTGTTCGGAGCCAGGAGATGGGCTGCCCGGCACCTCTGCTGACTGCGACCTCGGTGACCAGGACGCCCACTGTCCGGTAGGTTCGCCAGGGGACGACTTCGGCTGCCCCTGCGCGCCGGGAGGATGTCGTTTCGTCCCCTGAGTCAGACCCCCGGCGACTCCGATCCCGGACGCTCCGTCTCCGATTCCGACAGCCGCGGTCCCCGGTCAAGGCAGGCGACCACTTCCTCGTCGGTCGTCTGGCTGAAGTCGGCGTACCACTGACCGACCGCCCAGAAGTTGCTCGGGGTGGCGACCGCGACGAATGTGTCCGCCTCGCCGGCGAGAGTCCTCTCCCAGTCCGGCGGAGCGACCGGCATCGCGAGCACGATTTCGGATGCCCCAAGTTGACGCACTGCCCGGCACGCCGCGCGGGCGGTGGCGCCGGTGGCCACACCGTCATCGACCACAATCGCGACTCGTCCGGTGAGGTCGAGGCGTTCCCGTCCGGCGCGGTAGCTGCGCAACCGCCGAGCGAGTTCCACCCGCTCCCGCGCCTCGACCTCGGCGAGTTCGGCCTCTCCGAGTCCTACTGAGCGCGCGGCGGCTGTGTCTACGATCCGCACTCCCTCTTCGCCGATTGCGCCGACGGCATATTCCGGATGGCGCGGGCTGCCGAGTTTGCGGATACCCACCACGTCGAGTGGAGCGCCGAGGGCATCGGCGACCGGCCGGGCGACCGGCACCCCACCGCGAGGCAGCGCGAGAACTATCGTGTTGGGCGTCGCGGCAAAGCCGTCGAGTGCGGCGGCGAGCCGTCGACCGGCATCCGCACGGTTCCTAAAGATCGCGCCCCAGGGCATCGCGCCTCACTCTTTCGGCCCGGCTCCCCGGCTAGGCGTTGTCTCCGCCGGTGTCGCCGCCGCTTGGCGTGTTCTCATCTGCGCTGTCCTGGGCGAGGCCGACCGTGGCCGGACCCCACTTCCAGTCGGCCACCTCCGGGATGTCCTCGCCGTGCAGCCGTGTATATGCCCGCGCTCGCATCCTGGCGTCCTGCATATCCTGGCGCAGCCCGGCGGCGTGCGGGGCGAGGCCGGGAGTGCGGTCGATGACATCCATCACAAGGCGGTAGCGGTCGAGACGGTTGAGCATGACCATGTCGAACGGTGTCGTGGTCGTTCCCTCCTCGATGAAGCCGCGAACGTGAAGGTTCTCGTTCGCCGCCCGGCGATAGGTGAGGCGATGGATGAGCGCCGGGTAGCCGTGGTAGGCGAAGATCACCGGACGGTTGGTCGTGAAAATCGCGTCGAACTCGTCGCTCGGCAGGCCGTGGGGGTGCTCGGAGTTGTCCTGTAGCCGCATCAGGTCGATGACGTTCACCACCCGCACCTTCAGCTCGGGCAGCCGCTCGCGCAGGATGGCCGCCGCGGCCATCACCTCGAGGGTCGGTACGTCCCCGGCGCAACCGAGCACCACATCCGGTTCCTCACCGGACACCTCGGTGCCAGCCCAGCCCCAGATTCCGAGTCCCCGGGTGCAGTGCGCGACCGCGTCATCCATCGAGAGCCACTGCGGCGCCGACTGCTTGCCGGCGACCACGACGTTCACGTAGTTGACCGAGCGCAAGCAGTGGTCGTAAGTGGAGAGCAGCGTGTTGGCATCGACCGGCAGGTACACCCGCACGATGTCGGCCTTTTTGTTCACGACGTGGTCGATGAAGCCCGGATCCTGGTGGCTGAATCCGTTGTGGTCCTGCCGCCACACGTGACTGGAGAGCAGATAGTTGAGCGAGGAGATGGGGCGCCGCCACTCAAGCTTCTTGGCCTCCTGCAGCCACTTCGCGTGCTGGTTGAACATCGAGTCGACGATGTGGATGAACGCCTCGTAACAGTTGAATAGCCCGTGGCGCCCGGTGAGAAGGTAGCCCTCGAGCCATCCCTCGCACTGGTGTTCGCTCAGCACTTCCATCACCCGACCGGCGCGGGCGAGATGCTCGTCCACCGGAAGAATCTCGCTGTTCCACTGCTTGCTCGTCGCCTCGTAGACATCCTGCAGCCGGTTGGACGCGGTCTCATCCGGTCCGAAGATACGGAAGTTGTCGGGATTGCTTCGGATGACCCCCGCCAACCAGCCACCGAGAATCTTCGTCGCCTCGACCGAAGTACCGCCGGGCGTGTCAACCGTGACCGCAAAGTCGCGGAAGTCGGGCAGCTCGAGCTCACGTCGAAGCAGGCCGCCGTTCGCGAACGGGGTGGCGCTCATTCGAAGCTCACCCTCGGGCGCCAGCGCCGTGATGAAGTCACGCGGAGCTCCCGCGTCGTCGAAGAGTTCCTCCGGGCGATACGACAGCATCCAGTTCTCGAGCAGTCTCGTGTGCGCCTCGGTGTCGCGAGCATTCGCGAGCGGAACCTGGTGTGCCCGCCAGGTGCCCTCGACCGGCAGTCCGTCGATCTCCTTCGGGCAGGTCCAGCCCTTCGGCGTTCGCATGATGATCATCGGCCACAGTGGGGTGCCCTCGAGCGTGCCATCCGCCGCCGCTTGCTTGATCCGGGCGATCTCGTTGAGCACCTCGTCGAGGGTTTCCGCCATTCGCTCGTGAACCCGCAGCGGATCCTCGCCGTCGAAGCCGCCGGACACGAGATAGGGCTTGTGTCCATACCCGCGCATGAGGTCGAGGAGTTGCTCCTCGGGGATGCGAGCGAGAATCGTGGGGTTGGCGATCTTGTACCCGTTGAGGTGCAGGATCGGCAGCACCACCCCGTCCTGAAGGGGGTCGATGAACTTGTTGGAGTGCCAGCTGGTGGCCAACGGACCGGTCTCAGCCTCGCCGTCGCCGATGACGCACGCGACGAGCAGATTCGGGTTGTCGAACGCCGCACCGTAGGCGTGCGAGAGCGAGTAGCCGAGCTCACCGCCCTCGTTGATCGAGCCAGGGACGTTGGGAGCCGCGTGACTGGGGATTCCGCCGGGGAAGGAGAACTGGCGGAACAGTCGCCGCATGCCGACGGAGTCGCGGCGGATGGGGGAGTTCAGCTCGGAATAGGTGCCGTCGAGGTAGCTATTCGCCACCATCCCGGGGCCGCCGTGACCGGGTCCGGCTATGAAGAGGGTGCTCTGATCACGCTGACGGATCATCCGGTTGAGGTGCGCGTAAACGAAATTCAGGCCAGGCGTGGTTCCCCAGTGGCCAAGCAGTCGCGGCTTGATGTCGTCGCGGCCGAGGGGCTCTCGAATCAGCGGATTGTCGAGCAGATAGATCTGACCGATCGACAGGTAGTTGGCTGCCCGCCACCAGGCGTCAACCCGGGCAAGTTCGTCTCCCTCGAGACGCTCGGTCTCGTGTCGCAGCCATCCAGTTGTCGAAATGGTCATCTCGGTCATCAGCTCTCCGGTTCTTTGCGCGTACCTTTCGGCACCCTACGCGCGAACCCTGCGGACGAACAAGGGAGGCGTACGGACTGGAGGCCCCGGACAACTCGGCCCACGGCGAATATGGTGAAGATGGGAATTGGAGCAATCGGAGGGACTCATGGACGGCCTCATCCTCGTGGTGGCACTCGGTGCGGCCATCATCGTCGGCGGTACCATCGCCTCGCGGTTGCGCATCCCGCCCCCGCTCGTGTTGCTCATCCTCGGCGCCGGGCTCGGTTTCGTGCCGTTCTTCGGCCATGCCACCCTGCCTCCGGAATTGGTGCTGCTTCTCTTCCTCCCGGCGTTGCTTTATTGGGAATCGATCAACACGTCGCTGCGGGAGATTCGCAACAACCTGCGCGTGATACTCCTGCTCGCCGTCGGCCTGGTCTTCGCTACGACCGCCGTCATCGCCGTCATTGGGCACGCGTTCGGGCTCACCTGGCCGGTGGCGATTGCCCTCGGAGCCATCCTCGCTCCGACGGATGCCACGGCAGTTGCGGCGGTGGTTGGCCGGCTCCCGAGACGCGCCGGAACAATTCTGCGAGCGGAGAGTCTGGTAAACGACGGTACGGCGCTCGTGCTCTACGCGAGCGCTGTCACCGCCGCGGTCGCCGGCAAGCCGGTCGTGCTCGGCGATACCGTTTTGCGGTTCCTCGCGTCTTACGGGGTCGGAATTCTCATCGGCGCGCTGGCCGGATTCATCGTCGTCGGCATCCGGAAGTTTCTCAAGGAACGGCTTCTCGCCAACACCCTGAGCGTGCTCACCCCGTTTCTGGCGTACCTGCCCGCCGAGTCGCTTGGGGTCTCCGGCGTGGTCGCGGTCGTGACCTGCGGGCTGGTGTTGAGCCAACGTGGTCCGCAGCTGATCACGGCGAGTATGCGATCGCAGTCGTTTGGTTTTTGGCAACTCACCACGTTCATTCTCAACGGATCGTTGTTCGTGCTCATCGGACTCGAATTGCACCGGGTCGTCCAGAGCATTGGCGACACGTGGTCACGCGTGCTCGCCCTAGGCGTTGCCGCGACCGTCGCGGTCATCGTGACCCGGCTCGCCTGGAGCAATGGCACAACCTACCTGATCCGCGCCATCGACCGACGCCCGAAGCAGCGCGCGCGACGCTCGGGATTTCGGCAACGCTTTCCCATCGCTTGGGCCGGATTTCGCGGTGCGGTCTCCCTCGCAGCAGCGCTGGCGCTTCCGACCAACACCGCCTCCGGTGCCCCGCTTCCCGGTCGAAGCGTCGTGATCGCCGTCACCTTCGTCGTCATCCTTCTCACGCTCATCGTGCTTGGCCTCACGCTGCCGGCGGTAGTGCGGTGGTCGCGACTGAGCGTCGATCCAGCCGAACTCGACGAGGAGTTGCTCGCCGAGCAGGTGGTACTCAATGCCGCACTGGAGGCGCTGCCAGGGGTGGCATCCTCCCTTTCGGCACCCGACGAGGCGCGTGACGCAGTGCGGCGCGACTATGAGGAGCGGCTGGGCCGTATCCATCGGGAGGAGGGGGATCCGTCGCTCGCGCACGTCGACGAGGCGGTGACCGACCTCGAGGCCGCCCTTCGGCTCGGGTTGCTGCCGGCCAAACGGTCGGCGCTGGTGCAGCTCCGGGATACCCGCCGCATCGACGACATAGTGCATCGGCGCGTGCTCGGCCGCATCGACCTCGAGGAGCTGCGGCTCTCGGATGCCCCTGGGGAGGACTGAGTTTCCGGTTCGGCAGGTCTCGATACGGTCGCTGCGCGACCTACTCGACCCCCGGGGGCCTGGTCTCGACCCGCGGGGCTGGGTCTCGATACGGCCGCTGCGCGACCTACTCGACCCGCGGGGCCGGCTAGGGTGCGCCC
>JAUZFY010000280.1 GCA_030840185.1 Microbacteriaceae bacterium
GAGCACGGCGACATCCGGATCATCAACCTCGTCGAGGCCGCCGAGAGTGAAGCCGAGCTCGGGAAGCTTCTTGTCGGCGACCCATTCTTCCGAAATGCTTTCAATCTGCGCCGAGTGCGCGATGGAAAGTTGCGACCACGAGGTCCAAATCGCCCTCACGCCGAGTCGCTCGGCCCGATTGAAGGAGGAGCGAACGTCCTGCCAGCTCTTGCCCCGTGTGGAGAACGTCTCCGGGTGGAGCACCGTCTCCTCGGCGACGACCATCGATGACCATCCCATCGCATCAAACACTGGAGCCAGGGTGTCCGGCACACTGTAAAACACCGGCGTCCACCCGTTGTCGTCACAGAAGACCGCGAATTCGCCTATTGCCTTGTCGGCGGTGCCAGTTGCGCCTATCGGTCCGGCCGTCGTGATCGCGACCCCGGCGATCACCCGGTAGGGGATGACGATGCGGCCGTCGTGAGAGAACCAATAGCTGTTGCCGTTCCAGAGCGCCAGATGACCGAGCGAGTCGCCTCCCTCGCGTAGGAGCGCGCGCACTCGGTCTCGTTCCGCGAAACCCTCCAGCGCACGGTCGGAGAAGAACAGCGGGATGGCCGCGGCTATCAGCACGATCCAGAACAACGGCCCGACCCACTGGTAGAGCAACCGCGTGAACGGCGCGGTCGGCAGGAAGGTGATTCTCTCGAGCCGCAGAAACCCGATGGGCACGAATCGGTCCGGCAGGTCGAACAAGAGGCTCCGGAGCGTCACGGTCGGTCTGAACTGGCGCCGGTCGAGCAAGGCGAGTCCGACGTAGCCAGCGCTGAGGATAACGAACGATCCGCCGACGATCGCGACGAAACGGGCCGCCAGCCGCCGGGGCGTTCGCACCGAAAAGTGCGCGAGGTTGAGCGCGATGATTGTCGCGATGACGAGCGGGACGAGTACCGATATGGCGAGACGAACGAAGGACTCGACCTCGGTCGCGTTGTCGGGAACGATGAGGCGGCTGCCGGAGGCGGGCAGCAGGCCGTAGTAGAAGCCCGCGAGCAAGGCGAGGAGAACATTTACGGCGATAGCTACGATCGCCGCACTTCGACGCCCCCGGAGCATCCCGAGCGCCGCGACGATGAGCACAACGAGCGGGAGAGGCGCGAGAAGCACCGCTCCCACCCCGTTCAGCCTCGCCAGTTCCATCTGCACCTGGCAGCTGGGAGTCATCAGCTTGTGGCAGTGCAGCATGACGGTGGCCACGTGCGGCAGCTGATTCCGGAATAGCAGACCCAACGGATGCATCGGCCCGTACAAGGCCGGCGTGAAAATTGAGATGAACGGACCGGCGGCCGTGATCATGAGCGCCACTGCGAGCAGGCTGCGTGCCTCGTGGTGCGAACTACGCCGCCAGCGCACCTGTGGCTTGGTGGCGGAGAGAAGCATTCCGAGAGCCAGCCCAGCCAGCGCGGCGATGATGCGAAACAGGTCGGACGGCTGCCCGGAATACAGAAACACGATAATGAGAGCGGCGAATCCGAGCACTCGCACACGACGGCGCCAGAGCGGACCCGCGAACCCGCTCGCGGTCATCAGAGTGCCAGAGATGGCGGTGAACGGGTCGAGCACGATTATCTCGTTGATGCGCACCGCCCAGACCTCCCGCGCGAGGAGGCCCGCGGCTTGGAGGAGCATGCCGACACCCGCCCCGACGAAGGCCGTGACGACGAAGGCCACGGCCGTGCGCCAAGGCCCCATGAGCCGTTCCGCCGCGCCGACCAGCACGACGATGGCCGCGATGGCGAGCAGGTATTCGAACGTGTTGGACGCGAAAAACACCGAGGTAATCGGTGAGAGAAAGTTGTGGGGGGTATCGGAGAATGCGTCGAGACCCGTGCCAACTCGAACCCGCAGCCAGGGCCGCGGACCGTGGATGAGCGACCCTGTTGTAAACGCGAGCACGACCACGACACCGGCCAGTGAGACGCTCACTTTTCTCTGGCCGAGCCAGCGCCTCACTTGAGCCCCCAGCGCGAATAGAGCAGAAGCATTGCGTGCCGAATGGCGAACTGCACGGTGTGCCAATCGTGCGCTGTGCCGGGCGATTTGAAGAGGTGCACATTCATGCCGGCCGCCCTCGCCGCCGCTGAGATGGTGACTGCCGCCGGCCGGTATCGGGAGTCATTCTGCCCGACGTAGAACAGTCCGAGGGTGTTGCTGAACGGTGCCCGCGCCGCGAGGATGGCGACCGGGGTCGCCGCGACGTAGGCGACCGCCGATCCGCCGAAGGCGGTCGAGACGGTGGAGGCGGTCGAGCCGCGATCCGGTGCAAGCTGTCCGGAAATGTCCAGGATGCTTCCAAACAGATTCGGGTGGCCGGCTCCCAACTGGATCGAACACGTTCCCCCCTGCGAGAACCCGCCAATCGCCCAGTCGGTGCGGTCCGTGAGTACGTGAAGGTGGCCCCTGATCCAGTTGGGGACGTCGATGGTGAGGTAGCTCGCGGAGTTGCCGAGCGGCGAATCGACGCACATCGGGTTGCTCTTCGCCGCACCAAGCTGGTCAGGAATGACGACGATCGGGGCTAGACCAGCGTGCCGTTTCGCGAAACCATTGAGAATGGTTGCGATCTGACCGGAGGTAACCAGATCCGACGGCGAGCCCGGCTGGCCGGAGAGCATCTCGAGCACCGGGAGTCGCGGTGCATTCTTCACGAGTGCCGCCGGCGGAAGATACACGATCGCCTTGCGCGCTGAGAAGTGCGACACCGGCGCCGGAATGGTCACCGAGCCGACA
>JAUZFY010000289.1 GCA_030840185.1 Microbacteriaceae bacterium
TCACAACCATTTCGAGGCGATCCAGACCGTCCAGAAGCTCGCGTTCTTGTTGGGCAAGGACGACTACGACGCGGTTGATGTGTCGGTGCATCCGCCATTCACCGATCTGCGTTCGGTGCAGATCACGTTGGCAGACCAGAAGGCCACCGACATCAATCTCGGCGCGCAGAACTGCCACTGGGAGGACAAGGGCGCGTTCACCGGCGAGATCAGTCCTGCGTTCCTCGCCAAGCTCGACTGCACGTACGTGATCGCCGGCCATTCGGAACGACGAGAGCTGTTCGGCGAGACCGACGAGATGGTGCACAAGAAGGTGCAGGCGATCCTGCGGCACGAGATGACGCCGATCGTGTGTGTCGGCGAGACGCTCGAGGAGCGCGAAGCCGGCACGACCGAGGCGAAGGTGGTCGGCCAGGTGCAGCAGGGGCTCGCCGGACTCAAGGCCGACCAGATCTCGGGCCTGGTGGTCGCCTACGAGCCGATCTGGGCGATCGGGACGGGCCGCACGGCCACGCCGGAAGACGCGCAAGGCGTGTGCGGGCTGATCCGATCGACCATCGCCAGTCGATCGGGCGCCGAGACCGGAGCGAGCGTGCGCATCCAGTACGGCGGCTCGGTGAAGTCCGACAACATCGCGGAGCTGATGGCGCAATCCGACATCGACGGCGCGCTGGTCGGCGGAGCCAGCCTCGACGCCGACGAGTTCGCTCGCATCGTCCAGTACCGCCAACGCTGACTCCCTGCCTCTTGGGCAGATTGTCCAGCACTTTCGCTGTGTATAGGTCAAGTTGTATGACCGGACCGCCGCTCCCGGTATGTTGCGACTTCTTTACCGTCGGGGGGAAGCGGCCCCAGATCCTCGACGGGTCCCTGTCAGGTGGCTAGGGTCACCACCCGCAACACGGACAACGGGTGCTCGATCACTCCACGTCTTCCCGGTGGTTCGGTACGACCCCCCGGGGGTTGTGCAAGCGAGGGGGAGGTTGACCGTCTTGCGGTCCCGCCGACCCGGTACTGCCGTGACAACGGTCACTCTGTCATCCAACCAGGAGGTCGGCTTTCGTGAGACGACAGCGCCGGGGCGTCAAGCTCTTCTGTCTGCTGTTTACGTTCGTGCTGTTCGCTGCGGCTTGTAGCAGCGACAAGAAGTCCACCGGGGCAGGAAGCTCGAGTAGCGGCCCGGCGCAGAAAAAGGGCGGAACGCTGATCCTCGGTGCCGAGCAATGGCCCGACTGTCTCAATCCGATCACCCAATGCGCGAACTCGTCGTGGATGCACTGGGCCGTCGCCGGCCACGTCATGCCCCGTCTCATGGAGCTGGACGAGAAGGGCAACTTCGTGCCCTCACCCGTGCTCGCCGGTGACCCCAAGCTCTCGGGCGAAGGCACGTCGAGCGGCACCGGCAAGTTCACGATCGTCTACGACATCGATCCGAACGCCGTGTGGGACGACGGATCGCCGATGACCGCTGACGACCTCATCTTCAGCCTCGACGCGTACCTGAAGACCACGGGCGCCGTCAGTACCGCCGGCTACGACAAGATCGAGAAGATCGAGTCGTCGAACGGTGGCAAGACGGCGACGTTCACCTTCTCGGTGCCCTACGCCGACTGGCAGGACCTGTTCGGTGGCAACCAGGGCTACTTCTACAAGAAGGCTGCCTTTGCCGGTCCGGACACCAAGGCCGACATGATCGACTCGTACACGTTCTCTGGCGGCCCGTTCAAGCTCGATTCCTTCGACGCAACCCAGGCGACGTTCTCTCCGAACGCGAAGTACTGGGACAAGGACCGCACGCCGTTTGTCGACAAGGTGATCTTCAAGCCTCTGGCGGACAGCGACACCGAGTTGAACGCCGTCAAGGCCGGCGAGGTCTTCGCGATCTACCCGCAGGCGTCGCCGGGCATCAAGGATCAGGTCGCACAGCCTGACCTCAAGCTCGAATTCGCTCCGGGTGTCTCGTACGAGGCCCTCTACATGGATCAGAACAGCCTGCAGACCCCGGACACCGTCTTCAACGACAAGACCGTCCGCGAAGCGGTGATGTTCGCGGTCGATCGCCAGGCCATTCTCGACCAGATCATCCATCCGGACTTCCCAGACGTGCAGCTGCTCCAGTGCGGCGTGTGGGTTCCGACGGTCGGCCAGTGGTGCGACCAGACCTTGTGGGCGGACGTGAAGTTCGACCCCGCCAAGGTGAAGTCGCTCCTCGAAGGCGACGGCTGGGCGAAGGGCGCCGACGGCATCTATGCCAAGGCCGGCAAGCGCTTGTCCTTCAAGTGGACGATCAACGCCGGGAACAAGCGCCGGGAGAGCATCCAGGCGCTCGTCATTCCGAAGCTGAAGGATCTGGGTATCGAGGCGGTGCCGGACAACACCGACGCCGACACGCTGTTCCAGACCCGCCTGCCGCAGCGGCAGCTCGAGATGGGCACGTACATCCAGACGGCGTCGCCTGACCCGAGCGTCACGACGATCCTCAGCTGCAAGCAGATCCCGTCGCCGGAGAACAGTTTCTCCGGCCAGAACTCGGTGGCTTGGTGCAACCAGCAAGCGTCCGACTTGATGGACCAGTCCGACAAGACGCCGGACCCGGCGAAGCGGCTGGACCTCATCCATCAGATCGGCAAGCTGCTTCGGCAGGACGCGGTGTTGTTGCCCTTCTATCAGCTGCCGATCGTGACCATCGTCCGTACGGACAAGATCGAGGGACCGACCACCCTCTACACGCCGGCGTCGTACTCCGCATTCGGCAACATCTACGACTGGTCACTGAAGTAACCGTCTGACTCGGCGGCGGGGGCGCAAGCAGCGCCCCCGCCGTTCGGGCAGAATCACGGAGCCTTATGGTTCTCTACGCAGTTCGTCGGCTCTTGTGGTCGATCCCGGTGATCATCATCGCGAGCATTCTTGTGTTCGTCGCGGTGAAGTCGACGACGAATCCGGCCGCCCAACGGTGCCCGACGTGTCGAGCCGAAGACTCACAGCGGCTGGCCGAGCAGCTCCATCTCAACGAGTCGGGCACGAGCCAGTACGTCAACTGGTTCGGGAAGTTCTCCCACGGTGATTTCGGCAAGACACTGCGGCAAAAGCCCGTCTGGCCCGACCTGCGCGACGCGATCATCGTCACCCTGCAACTGGGAGCGCTGGCCTACGTCATCACGATCGGGCTGGGCCTCACCATCGGGGTGATCTCGGCGATAAAGCAGTACTCGTGGTTCGACAGTCTCTCGACCGGCGCGTCCTTTTTTGGGCTGTCGATACCGCCGTTCTTCTTCGGCCTCATCCTGCAGATCGTGCTCGTTCTGAAGTTCCGAGACTGGTTCGGCACCACGCCCTTCTTCACCTCGGGCGTGAACAACTCGAGCAACACCGGCCTCGGCTACGACCGTTTGATCCACCTCATCCTCCCGGCGTTCACGGTGGCCGTGCAGGGCATCGCCATCTACAGCCGCTACATGCGATCGAGCATGCTCGACGTGCTGAACTCCGACTTCCTCCGCACCGCTCGAGCGAAGGGAATCTCGGAGCGTCGGGTGATCGTTCGGCACGCGCTGCGCAATGCGCTGATCCCGGTCGTGACCTATTCGGCGATCGACATCGGCGCCGTCATCGGCGGCCTGGTCATCACCGAGCAGATCTTCCAAATACCCGGGATGGGCGTCTACTTCCTTCAGGCGTTCCGCGACGGCGAGTACGTGAAGATCCTGCCGTGGATGATGCTGGTGGTCCTGTCGGTGATCGCCCTGAACCTGATCGCCGACCTCCTCTATGGCGTGCTCGACCCGAGGATTCGCCTTGACTGAGCTCGACCGCGAAGATCGTCCCGGCGAAGACGCCGTTGTTCTCCAAGGCGAGCTGCCACCCGACGACTCGCTCGAGACGCCTGACTCCGTCGAGGCGCTGACCACCGCCGGCCAGGGCCTGTCGACGAAGCCGCTGTCACCGGGCCGGCTGGCGTGGCGTCGCTTTCGCCGGCACAAGCCCGCGCTCGTCAGTGCGTTCCTGCTCATCTTCATCTCACTCGTGGTGTTCTTCCCGGCGCTGCTCACGAGCGCCGACCCCATTCGCGGAGACGCCAAGGCCTCGAACCAGGCTCCATCAGCGGCGCACTGGTTCGGCACCAACAACCTCGGCGTCGATCAGCTCTCGCGCATCCTGCACGGCGGCCAGATCTCACTGAAGGTCGGTCTCGCCGTCGCCCTCGTGTCCGCGGTCGTCGGCGTCGCCATCGGTGCCATGGCCGGCTATTACGGCAAGTGGCTCGACAACCTGCTCATGCGCGTCACGGATCTCTTCCTCGCCATTCCGCTACTGGTCGCACTCATCATCCTCAGCCGGCTGCCCGCGCAGAACAAGTGGGCGCAGACGGTGGTGGGGGAGACGAACAGCTTGCGTTCCATCGTGACGATCCTGTCGCTGTTCTTCTGGATGCCGATGGCGCGCATCGTCCGGGGCCAGATCCTCTCGCTCAAGGAGAAGGAGTTCGTCGAGGCGGCGCGAGCGCTCGGTGCGCGCGACCGACGCATTTTGATCCGGCACCTCGTGCCCAACTGCACGGGCGCCATCGTCGTGAACGTCACGCTGAGCGTGGCCGCGGCGATCCTCACGGAGGCGGCCCTGTCGTTCTTGGGCTACGGCATCCAGGGAACGCTCATTCCGACGTGGGGGTTCATGATCGCCGACGAGAAGGGCTCGTACCAGAACCATCCATGGCTCGTCCTGTTCCCGGGCATGGCGATCCTGCTGACGGTGCTGTGCGTGAACTACCTCGGCGACGGTTTGCGCGACGCGCTCGATCCGAAGCAGCGCAAGGTCTAGGCGCGAGATGTCCGAGATCGTGTTGGAGACGGCCGCGAGCGGCGGGCCGAAGGGCGGCCCCGTCCTCGAGATCGAGAACCTGCAGGTCTCGTTCTTCACGGAGGAGGGTGTCGTCCA
>JAUZFY010000293.1 GCA_030840185.1 Microbacteriaceae bacterium
GGGGTGGTACCGCGGCATCCGTGTCCAAACGGGTGACGTCCTCGTCCAGTTGAAAGCCCGACCTGGAGAGACATGACCTACCCGCTGACCCCCGATGGCGAAAACGAGCCGCTCACCGCGTCTCCGAACTTCCCGGCGATCGAAGACGGCATCCTCGCGTTCTGGAAGAGAGACAACACCTTCCAGGCGTCCATCGACCGCCGCGAGGGATGCGAGGAATGGGTCTTTTACGACGGACCACCGTTCGCCAACGGGCTCCCGCACTACGGTCACCTGCTAACCGGATATGCCAAGGACCTGTTTCCCCGGTTCCAGACGATGCGCGGGAAGCAGGTTCATCGACGCTTCGGCTGGGATACCCACGGACTCCCTGCCGAGCTCGAGGCGATGCGCCAGCTCGGGATCACGGAGAAGTCGCAGATCGAAGAGATGGGCGTCGAGCAGTTCAACGCCGCCGCCCGTGCGTCGGTGCTCGGATACACCTCCGAGTGGCAGGACTACGTCACCCGCCAGGCCCGCTGGGTCGACTTCGAGAACGACTACAAGACCCTCGACGTGTCGTTCATGGAGTCGGTCATCTGGGCATTCAAGCAGCTCCACGACAAGGGGCTCGCCTACGAGGGCTTCCGCGTGCTTCCGTACTGTTGGCATGACGAAACGCCGCTGTCCAACCACGAACTGCGCATGGACGACGACGTCTACAAGACCCGTCAGGACCAGACCGTCACCGTTACCTTCCCTCTCGACGGGGCCAAGGCCGAGGCGCTGCACCTCACCGGGGTGAAGGCCCTGGCCTGGACCACCACGCCGTGGACCCTCCCGACCAACCTCGCTCTCGCGGTCGGCCCGCGGATCGAATACGCCGTGGTGCCGAGCGGACCGCACGGGGCATCGGACGGCTCGGCCGACGGGGTCGCCGAGTTTCTGCTCGCCGCCGACACCGTCGCGGCCTACGCGAAGGATCTCGGCTATGGCTCGCCGGAGGCGGCGATCGCTGCGGTCAGTCGCACCATCCTCGGCGCCGACCTCGCCGGCGTCACCTACGACCGGTTGTGGGACTATTACGCCGACGAGGAAACCTGGGGGACCCAGAACGCCTGGCAGATCCTTGTCGCGGAGTACGTCGCCACCGGCGAGGGAACCGGTATCGTTCACCAGGCTCCCGCCTACGGCGAGGACGACCAGGTCACCTGCGCCGCCGCCGGCATCCCGGTGATCATCTCGGTGGACGACGGCGGCAAGTTCCTTTCGCAGGTGCCGGAGGTGGCCGGACTCCAGGTGTTCGACGCGAACAAGACGCTCACCCAGTTGCTGCGGGCCAACGGCCGACTGCTTCGGGTGGCGAGCTACGAGCACCCGTACCCGCACTGTTGGCGTTGTCGAAACCCGCTCATTTACAAGGCGGTGTCGAGCTGGTTCGTGCGTGTCACCGAATTCCGGGACCGCATGGGCGAACTCAACCAGGAGATCAACTGGGTGCCGGAGAACGTCAAGGACGGCCAGTTCGGAAAGTGGTTAGCCAACGCCCGCGACTGGTCAATTTCCCGCAACCGATATTGGGGTTCGCCCATTCCGGTGTGGAAGAGCGACAATCCCGACTACCCGCGCGTCGACGTGTACGGCTCGCTCGACGAACTGCGTCGCGACTTCGGCGCGCTGCCGCTGAACTCCGATGGTGAGCCGGACCTGCACCGTCCGTTCATCGATGAACTGACGAGACCAAACCCGGACGATCCCACCGGGCGCTCCACCATGCGCCGCATCGAGGACGTGCTCGACGTGTGGTTCGATTCCGGTTCGATGCCATTCGCCCAGGTGCACTACCCGTTCGAAAACCAGGACTGGTTCGACAGCCACAACCCGGCCGACTTCATCGTCGAGTACATCGGGCAGACTCGCGGCTGGTTCTACATGCTGCACGTGCTCTCGACCGCGCTGTTCGACCGGCCGGCCTTCTCCAACGTCATCAGTCACGGCATCGTGCTCGGAAGCGACGGGCAGAAGATGTCGAAGAGCCTCCGCAACTATCCGGATGTCTCGGAGGTGTTCGACCGGGACGGCGCGGACGCGATGCGGTGGTTCCTGATGGCGTCCTCGGTGATCCGCGGCGGAAATCTTGTGGTGACGGAGGAGGGCATCCGTGAGGGAGTGCGACAGCTGATGCTGCCGCTCTGGAGCTGTTACTACTTCTTCACGCTCTACGCGAATGCCGGCGGCTACACGGCGACCTGGCGAACCGACTCCCCGGACGTTCTCGATCGCTACCTCCTTGCGAAGACCCGGCAGCTCGTGGTCGACGTCACCAGCGATCTGGAGGCACTCGACAGCCCGCTCGCCGCGAACGCGCTCCGGGACTTCGGGGACGTGCTCACCAACTGGTACGTGCGGCGCAGCCGGGACCGGTTCTGGTCCGGTGACAACCCGGATGCCTTCGACACGCTGTACACCGTGCTCGAGACGCTGGCCCGGCTCGCCGCCCCGCTGCTCCCGCTCGTGACGGAACAAATCTGGAAGGGCCTCACGGGTGGCCGAAGCGTGCACCTCGAGGATTGGCCGGACCCGGACTCCTACCCGCGCGACGATGCCCTCGTCGCGACGATGGACCGGGTGCGTGAGATCGCCTCGTCCGGTCTCAGCCTGCGCAAGGCGACCGGGCTGCGGGTGCGACTCCCGCTGGCCGAACTCACCGTCGTCGCGGGGAACGCCGCCGACCTCACCGGCTTCGGCGACATCCTGCGCGACGAACTCAATGTGAAGGCGGTCGTGCTGCGCGAACTCTCCGAGGACAGCCTCGGTGAGTTCGGCATCCAGCGAAAGCTCACCGTGAACGCCCGCGCCGCGGGCCCCCGCATCGGCAAGCAGGTGCAGACCGTCATTCAGGCCGCCCGGCTTGGCGACTGGTCGGCAAACGGAGAGAACGTCATCGTCGGCGGCGTCGAGTTGCTTCCGGGCGAGTTCGAACTGCACCTCCAGGCAGCGGATGACGCGCAAGCGATCACCTTCCTTCCCGGCGGCGGGTTCGTTCTGCTCGACACCGCGACGACTCCGGAGCTGGAGGCCGAGGGACTCGCCCGCGACCTCATTCGCGCCGTTCAGGACACCCGCAAGGGCGCCGGCCTCAATGTGAGCGACCGGATCGACCTCACCCTGTATTTCCAGTCCGACGTCGAGTGCGCCGGGGTTCGGCCATTCGCCAAGACGATCGGGGACGAAACTCTCGCCCTCTCGATCGACGCGGTCCCCACGGAAGGCGACAACGTCGAGGTGTTTGCCGCTCAGCACGGCAAGACCGCGGCGTTCCGTTCGCTGATTACGGCCGGCCAATACGCAAACATCGGCGATGTGCTCGTCGAAGTAACCATCCATGGAGCAGGTATCGATGTCTAACGACCATGATTCGCACGACCCCGAGCTGAGCGACGACTCCCTGTACCAGCGAGAGGCCGACTCGGTGTATGCCGAGCTGCTCGCTCGCATCGGGGAGGGCAATCCGCAGCCGCGGCTTGGCGCGGTGCGTCGGGTGGTCGAGCTGCTCGGCGATCCGCAGCGGGCCTACCCGATCATCCACGTGACGGGAACCAACGGGAAGACCTCGACGAGCCGAATCACCGAGAGCATCCTTCGCGCCTACGGACTGCGAACCGGTCTGTTCTCGAGCCCGCATCTGGTGCGCGTCAACGAGCGAATTCTGATCGACGGTGACCCGATCTCCAACGAGGCCTTCGTCAGCAACTATCGGGACATCAAGCCGTATCTCGAGCTCGTCGACGCGGAACTGCGCACGGCCGGCGACGCGCCGCTCGCGTTTTTCGAAGCGTTCACCGCGCTTGCGTTCGCGAGCTTCGCTGACGCGCCGGTCGACGTCGCGGTCATTGAGGTCGGCCTCGGCGGGGAGTGGGATGCCACCAACGTCGGCGACGGACAGGTCGCCGTGTTCACGCCGATTTCGCTCGATCACACCGCCCGGCTCGGGAACACGGTCGCGCTCATCGCCGCG
>JAUZFY010000322.1 GCA_030840185.1 Microbacteriaceae bacterium
ATGGGCAGCGCCGCGCTCTCGCTCATAACCGGCGACACCCCGTGGGTACCTGCCGTTCACAGCGTCGGCGCTCCGCTGGTCGATGGGGCTGCGGACGTGCCGTGGCCGTGCAACGGCACCAAGTACATCTCCCACTTTCCGGAGGAGCGGGAGATCTGGTCCTTCGGCTCCGCCTACGGCGGCAACGCCTTGCTCGCCAAGAAGTCATTTGCGCTGCGAATCGCCTCGGTCATGGCACGGGACGAGGGCTGGCTCGCCGAGCACATGCTCATCCTTCGGGTCACCAACCCGGGCGGCAAGGTCTTCCATGTCGCGGCCGCCTTCCCCTCAGCGTGCGGCAAGACCAACCTGGCAATGCTCACCCCGAGCATCCCCGGCTGGAAGGTCGAGACCATCGGGGATGACATCGCGTGGCTTCGCCCCGGCTCAGACGGTCTTCGGGCCATTAATCCGGAGGCCGGGTTCTTCGGGGTCGCCCCCGGAACGGGACCCGCGACGAACCAGACGGCAGTCGATACGCTCTGGGGCAACACGATCTTCACCAACGTGGCCTTGCGCGACGACGGCGACATCTGGTGGGAGGGGCTGAGTGACGCACCTCCCAGCCACCTACTCGACTGGGAGGGGAAGGACTGGACCGCGACATCCGGCACGCCGGCCGCCCACCCGAACTCCCGCTTCACCGTCGCGGCGGCGCAATGCCCCTCCATGGCCGACGAGTGGGACGACCCAACCGGAGTTCTCATCGACGCAATAATCTTCGGCGGCCGCCGGGGCACTAACGTGCCGCTCGTCGTCGAGGCCCGCGGCTGGGAACACGGCGTGTTCATCGGCGCCACCGTCTCCTCGGAACGCACAGCAGCCGCCGAGGGCGCGGTCGGGGAACTGCGCCGTGACCCATTCGCGATGATGCCGTTTTGCGGATACAACATGGCCGATCACTGGGCGCATTGGCTCTCGATCGGCGAGAAGCTCGGGGCGCGGGCACCGCGCATCTTCCAGGTCAACTGGTTCCGCAAGGGCGACGATGGCGCATTCCTCTGGCCGGGCTTCGCGGAGAATTCGCGAGTACTCGAGTGGATTCTGGAGCGAGTGAACGGGTCAATGCCTGCCGCCAACACCCCGCTCGGCTGGAAACCCACCTCCGAGGGCCTCAACCTCGAGGGACTCGGGATCACCCCGCGGCAGAAGGAGCTGCTCTTCGAGGTGGATCCGGAGGCGTGGTTGCTCGAGTTGGACGACATCGAACACTTCTTCGCTGGGTTCGGGGACCGCTTGCCCGACGCCCTCGCGAACCAGCTCGCCGAGATCCGGATGCGGCTCAAGTTCTCCATCGAAAACTGACCACAACGTTTCTGCACCACAACGTTTGTGGCCACCCGGGCGTCTTAACAGGTAGAAAGAGACGCACGAGGTGAATTCGATGGATTCGACGGCAGCGGCGCCGGCAGACCAACCGAACCAAAACGGTTGGCAGGGCGTGCTCGCGACTTTGGTCGCCGAGCGTGGCGACGCCCTCACCCGCTACGCCTGGCTGATCTGCGGAAGCGCGGAAGATGCGGCCGATCTCGTGCAGGACGCGCTGGTCAAGACGTTCGGCCGGGTGCGGAATGGGTTCACCGTCCGCAGCGCGGAGGCGTACGTTCGTCGAGCGATTTTGAACGCCTGGCTCGACGGCGGTCGACGGTCTAGCCGCTGGCGGCGGATCGCCCACCTCACTGCCGCGGCCGACATCACCGACTCGGCCGACTCGGCCTCGGACAGCCGAATCGACCTGATGGCCGAGCTCCGGACTCTCGCGCCGCGCGAGCGCGCATGCGTCGTGCTGCGCTACTACGAGGACCTCAAGGTCGACGACATAGCCGAGTGGCTCGCGATCAGTCCCGGTGCCGTCAAGCGATACCTCAGCGACGGCCTCGCCAAACTGGCGATAGCCCTCACCGACCGGTCCCCACAAACACCACCCGACCAGAGCAGAGCGGAACCCCATGTTCACCGAATCTGACCTCACACGACTACTTGGCGAGGGCGAGGGGCCCCCGAGCCGTGTCGACCTCGGCAGCGTCATCCGGCGCAGCACTCGTCGTCGCGTCGCACGCCAAGTGGCGCTCGGCGGGGCCACAACGCTCGCCGTCGCGGGAATCGGCGTCGCGAGCATCACGGGACTCAACTCAATCGGCGGGACCGGATCTAGCGAGTCTGCCTCGGTTGCCGGGGACACCGGCGGATCCGCCACGACACCGACAGCGGAGTCACTCAACCGGTGTGGCGAACCGGTCGCCGCCGTGACTCCGGCAGCCTCAGGGCTCACCCTCGTCACGCAGTTCGCGCCGTCGGCTGACTCGGCCGCGGAGGTGACCGGTTCGGTGACGCTCACCAACACCGGAACCGAGCCCATCATGGGATCCTCTGCGAGCAGTCCGGAGGTGACTCTTGCGAGCAACGGCGTCACGCTCTGGCACAGCAACGGACCGACGATTCTCATGGCCGCCATCGTCAATCTTGCGCCCGGGCAGTCGATGACCTATCAAGCCCGGTTCCTGCCGGTCACCTGTTCGTCTGAAGACGAGGCACGGGACTCCTTCCCCGAGAACCTGCCGCGCGTCGCGCCGGGGACGTATCAGGTGTCGGCCGCGCTCGACGTCACCATTGAGAGTCCCGATGGTTCGGCCGTGCGGCGAGAGCTGGTGACCGGTCCGCCTGCCGACATCACCCTCCGCTAGGCACTGCCGATGGTTGCTGAGACTCTGTAGAATTTCAAGCACCAGCCGCGGTCAAAGGGAGCCTGTCATTAGCGTCTCAGTGTCCATGCGCGTCCGCACCGCCGCCGCTGCCATTGCGGTCGCCATTCTCGCCGTTCTGTCGGTGCCGTCCGCTGCGTTCGCCGTGCCCCCGGTCGACCTCGGCGGGGGTTACGTCGTCGATCAGGTCGGCGCCGTCGGCTCGCGCGGTCCCGCGATCACGAAGGCGACCGACGACCTGTATGCGAAGACGAAGGTTCAGCTGTTCGTCGTCTACGTAGACAGCTTCACCGGGGTGAGCGACAAGACCCAGTGGGCCATGGAAACCGCCAAGAAGAACGGGCTGGGCGCCAACAACATCTTGCTCGCCGTCGCGACGGTGGATCGAAACTACTCGCTCTATTACAACGTCGCCTCGGTGTTGACGAAGGCGCAAAGGGACGCCGTCGAGCAGAACGACATCATCCCGGCCCTCAGACAGAGCGACTGGGCCGGGGCGGCGATCGCCGCGGCAAATGGCTTCGCGGCCGCGGCGAACGGCAGCGGAAACGCCGGACAGGGCGGCCCGCCCACCACAAGCCAGGGCGGCGGCTCCGCGCTGCCGACGGTGGTTCTCTTTCTCGTACTCGGCCTCATCGCGCTCGGAATCTTTTTCTTCGTCCGGTCTCGCCGCGGCAGTCGCAAAAAGGTTGCAGCTCCGCAGGGTCCGCCGCAGCCTACCCAGGAACAACTTGACCAGCGGGCCGGCAGCCTGCTCGTACAACTCGATGACTCCCTCAAGACGAGCGAACAGGAACTCGATTTCGCCATTGCCCAATTCGGAACCGAGGCGACGACGCCGTTCAGCGCGACCCTCGCGAGCGCGGAAGCACAGGTCAAGGAGGCGTTCGAACTGCGGCAGAAGCTGGATGACTCGTTCCCGGAGACTCCGGAGCAGCGCCGCGAGATGACGATGAGGATCATCGAGCTGTGCGAGGCCGCCGACCGCGAACTCGACGAGCAAGCCGACGCGTTTGACGACCTCCGCAAACTCGAGGCCACCGCGCCGCAAGCCCTCGCCACCGTTGTGACCGACGCGGAGGCGGTGAAGGCGCGGCTGGAGCGCGCCCGCGCGACCATCGAGGATTTGCGCTCGACCTATTCGCCCGCTGCGATCGCGTCGGTCGCGGCCAATCCCGACCAGGTGGAGAAGCTCCTCGAATTCGTTGGCTCCGCGGGCTCTACCGCGCGGGATGCCCTCACCACCGGCGACGCCGGCGCCGCGGCGATCAATGTGCGGGCCGCCCAGGCGAGCGTCGGGCAGAGCATCAAGCTGCTCGACGCCATCGATGCCCTTGCCGCAAACCTCGCCGAGGCGCGCGGCAAACTCGACGCCGTCACAGCCGACACCCGAGCGGATCTCGCACGGGCGAAGGCCCTCGCTGGCGGGTCATCCGGTTCGCTATCGGAACCGACGGCCGCAGCCGAGGCTGCGCTCGCCCAGGCCACAACGGCTGAGGGCATGGCCGATCCGCTCGCGAGCCTCGGCTCGCTCAGCCGAGCCAACGAGCAGTTGGATCGAGTGCTGGATGCCGTACGAGACGCCCAGCAACGGGATG
>JAUZFY010000328.1 GCA_030840185.1 Microbacteriaceae bacterium
CGAGTAGCGAGCGCCAGCGAGCGAATCGAGACCGCACCCGCGGTCGTCACCCTCCAGCAGGTGAAAGACGCCTGGCCGGAGATCCTCGAGGCGGTCGAGAAGGCCAAGCGCACCGCGTGGATGGTCGTCTTCACCGCCAAGCCGCTCGACCTGCGCGAGGGCAATATCCTCGATCTGTCTTTCGCGAGCCAGGGCGACGTCGACGCGCTGAAGCAGCGCACCACTCCGGGTGAGGGTGTCGCCGACTACCTCAAACAGGCCGTGTTCGACGTGCTCGGGTTCCGTCCGTTGCTCACTGCGCGCGCCGAAAGCGCACGCCCGGTGGTGCCGCCGGCGGTACAGCAGGAACGCGTGCAGCAGGAGCCCCCGGAGCCCACCGAACCCGACATCGAACCCCCCGTGCCATCCGGAATCACCTGGGAGACGGCGGTCGTCACCGACTCGGAGCCGCAGACGAAGCCGGCCCCCGAGGCGCCAAATGTCGTGGCCCAGACTGCAGCCGTCGCACAGCGGGCGGAGCCTCCGGCACCAAAACGCGCTCCGCCGGTCGCGATGGCGAACGGCAAGCAGCGTTACGGCGAGTCCGTCGTGCGGGAAATTCTCGGGGCTAGCTTCATCGAGGAGCAGGACGTCGCGCCTCGCGTCGCACCGAGGGAGCTGTAACCATGTACGACGGAATAGTTCAGGAACTGATCGACGAACTCGGTCGCTTGCCCGGCATCGGGCCGAAGTCCGCCCAGCGCATCGCGTTCCACATTCTGCAGACCGAGACCTTCGACGTCACCCACCTCGCCGAGGTGCTCATGACCGTGAAGGAGAAGGTGCGCTTTTGCGACATCTGCGGCAACGTCACCGAGCAGGAGCTGTGCAGCATCTGCCGTGACCCGCGCCGATCGCAGGCCTCAATTTGCGTCGTCGAAGAGGCGAAGGACGTCGTGGCAATCGAGCGCACCCGCGAGTTCAAGGGCCTCTACCACGTGCTCGGCGGGGCGATCAGCCCGATCGACGGAATAGGACCGGACGACTTGCGCATCCGGTCGCTCATGCAGCGACTCTCAGACGGTGTCGTGACCGAACTGATCATCGCCACCGATCCCAACGTCGAGGGTGAGGCAACGGCAACGTACCTCTCCCGGCTGCTCATGCACCTGGACCTTCGGGTCACGCGACTGGCCTCCGGTCTTCCGGTCGGCGGCGACCTCGAGTATGCCGACGAGGTCACTCTCGGCCGGGCATTCGAGGGTCGCCGACTCGTCGAGCACTAGCGTCATACGGCGAAGCGGCCCCCTTTCAATCGGTAGAATCAGAAATTCGGCCGGGAGAAGTGCCGACCACAGGCCGCAGGCCACATCAGCCCCAGGAGAGTTTCGTGAGCTTGATCGTGCAGAAGTACGGCGGCTCGTCCCTCGCCGACGCGGAGAGCATCAAGCGAGTAGCCAAGCGCATCGTGGAAACCCGCAAGGCGGGCAACGAGGTCGTTGTGGTGGTGTCGGCCATGGGCGACACCACCGATGAGCTGCTCGACCTCGCCAACGAGGTAACTCCGCTCGCCACCGGTCGCGAGCTCGACATGCTGCTCACCGCGGGGGAGCGTATCTCGATGGCGCTGCTCGCCATGGCGATCAAGAGCCTCGGTCAGGAGGCCCGCTCCTACACCGGAAGTCAGGCCGGCCTGATCACCGATGCCAAGCACGGCAGTGCCAGAATCGTGGATGTCTCGCCCACCCGGGTCCGTGCCGCCCTCGACGGCGGGGCAATCGCCATCGTTGCTGGTTTCCAGGGCTTCAACCGCGGAACCGGAGACATCACGACCCTCGGTCGCGGCGGATCGGACACGACGGCCGTCGCCCTCGCCGCGGCGCTCAAGGCCGACGTCTGCGAGATCTACACCGACGTCGACGGCATTTTCACCGCCGACCCACGGGTAGTGCCGAATGCCCGAAAGATCGACCGGATCACGAGCGAAGAGATGCTTGAGCTCGCGGCGGCGGGGGCAAAGGTTTTGTATATTCGCGCTGTCGAGTATGCCCGGCGGCACGGCGTTACTCTCCACGTTCGCTCCTCGTTCAACAACAACGAGGGCACGCTCGTGGTCAATCCGAAAGAAGGCGAAAGCGTGGAAGAGCCAATCATCTCCGGTGTCGCGGCCGACCTCAGCGAGGCGAAGATCACCGTCATCGGCGTCCCTGACGTGCCGGGTAAGGCCGCGCAGATCTTCACCCTGGTCGCCGCGACCGACGCGAACATCGACATGATCGTTCAAAACGTCTCGACCGCGGCCACGGGACTCGCCGATATTTCGTTTACCCTGCCGAAGTCGGAGGGAGCGCGGGTTCTGAAGGCGCTCGACGACGACAAGAGGTTGGTCGGATTCCACTCGCTGCAATACGACGACCAGATCGGCAAACTCGCGCTCGTCGGCGCCGGGATGCGCACCAACGCCGGCGTCTCCGCCAAGCTATTCACGGCCCTGTTCGAGGCCGGAATCAACATCGAGATGATCTCCACGAGCGAGATCCGCATCAGCGTCGTCACCCGGGCGGACACAATCAATGAGGCGGTGCGCGTCGTGCACAGCGCCTTCGGCCTCGACGGGGAAGAAGTCGCAAAAGTGCACGGAGGGACCGGACGATGACTGTTACACCAGTGCGAATCGGTGTCGTCGGCGCCACCGGCCAGGTCGGCGCTGTGGTGCGTCGGCTGCTCGAGGAGCGCGACTTCCCGGTCGCCGAGATCCGCTACTTCGCCTCCGCCCGCTCCGCCGGCAGCACCCTGCCGTGGAAGGGCCAGGACATCGTCGTGGAGGACGCCGCCACCGCGGATCCGACCGGGCTCGACATCGCGATCTTCTCCGCCGGCGCTTCGACATCCAAGATCCAGGCGCCGCGGTTCGCCGCCGCCGGCGTTCTCGTGATCGACAACTCCTCGGGCTTCCGCATGGACCCCGACGTTCCGCTCGTGGTAAGCGAAGTCAACCCCCACGCCATCGCCGAGGCCCGCAAGGGCATCATCGCGAACCCGAATTGCACCACGATGGCCGCGATGCCGATCCTCAAGGTGCTGCACGCCGAGGCCGGACTCGAGCGACTGATTGTGAGCACCTACCAGGCCGTTTCCGGGGCCGGACTCGCCGGCGGCGAGGAGCTCTACGCCCAGACGAAGGCGGCGATCGAACAGGATCCGCGCGGCCTCGTGCACGACGGGTCATCCGTCGACTTCCCGGCCGCCAGGACCTTTCCGAAGACGATCGCCTTCGACGTCGTCCCGTTCGCCGGCAACCTCGTGGACGATGGCCTCTTCGAGACCGACGAGGAGAAGAAGCTGCGCAACGAGAGCCGCAAGATTCTCGAGCTCCCGGGCCTGCTGGTCAGCGGAACCTGCGTGCGGGTGCCGGTCTTCACCGGACACTCGCTCTCCATCAACGCCGAGTTTGCGAACTCGCTCACCGTGGCACGCGCCAAGGAACTGCTGGCGGATGCTCCGGGCGTGGTGCTCACGGACGTGCCGACACCGCTCGAGGCGGCGGGCAAAGACCCGAGCTACGTCGGGCGCCTGCGGCAGGACGAGGGCGTGCCGAATAACCGCGGACTTGCCCTCTTCGTGAGCAACGACAACCTCCGAAAGGGGGCGGCGCTGAACGCCGTGCAGATCGCCGAGCTCGTGGCGGCGGACCTCTCGGTCGCTTCCTAGCGGGAGGAAGCGGCGACAGACGCGGCATGGGAAAAACGCCAGGATGAGCCACCGTAAACTGGAATCGTGACCGTACCAGGCAAACCCATCGACGTCGCCCTGATCGGTGGGGGCATCATGAGCGCCACCCTCGGGGCCTTCATCAAGCAACTTCAGCCAGACTGGAGCATCCAGATCTTCGAACGGCTCGGGGATGTTGCCCTCGAAAGCTCGAACCCCTGGAACAACGCGGGCACGGGCCACTCGGCCCTGTGCGAGCTGAACTACACCCCGGAGAAGTCGGACGGCACGATCGACATCTCCAGCGCGGTCAAGGTGAACGAACAGTTTCAGGTGTCCCGCCAGTTCTGGTCGTACCTCGTTGCCAAGGACCTGCTTCCCGATCCGCAGGCCTTCATCAATCCGGTGCCACACATGAGCTTTGTGTGGGGCGAGGAGAACGTCGCCTACCTGCGCAAGCGGCAGGAGGCGCTCAAGGACCACCCGCTGTTCACGGGCATGGAGTTCACGGATGACCCCAAGGTCATCCGCTCCTGGGCCCCCGTGATGATCCCGGGACGGGCGAAGAGCCAGCCGATCGCCGCGACTCGAATCGACGTCGGAACTGATGTCGATTTTGGGGCGCTCACCCGCGGCCTGCTCAACTACCTCACGGCACACGGCGCCAGCCTGCTCACCGAACATCGGGTGACCAACCTCACCAGGCAGAAGGATGGCCTGTGGCGGTTGCACGTCGTGCACGACGTCGGCAGCACGCCAATGGACGTTCGGGCACGGTTCGTGTTCGTCGGTGCCGGCGGCGGCGCCCTCACCCTGCTGCAGAAGTCGGGAATCAAGGAGGCCAAGGGCTTCGGCGGATTTCCGGTGAGTGGTGAGTTCTTGCGCACCGACAATCCGGAGGTCGTCGCGCGCCACCGTGCGAAGGTATACGGCAAGGCGTCTGTCGGGTCGCCTCCCATGTCGGTTCCGCACCTCGACACCCGAATCGTCGACGGGCAGTCCAGCCTGATGTTCGGTCCGTACGCCGGGTTCAACACCAAGTTCCTCAAGAACGGTTCGTGGTTTGACCTGTTCGCCACCATCCGACTGCATAATCTCGTGCCGATGCTCGCGGCGGGGGCATCCAACCTGTCACTCGTCAGATACCTCGTCGGGCAGCTCGTCG
>JAUZFY010000350.1 GCA_030840185.1 Microbacteriaceae bacterium
GCCGACAGCCTCGCCGGACACGACATCGTCTTCCTCGCCCTGCCCCATGGGAAGTCCGGGGAGATCACGGCCGAGCTGGGTGGTGACGGACTCGTCGTCGACTGCGGCGCAGATCACCGCTTGACCGAGAAGGCCGACTGGGACGCCTTCTACGGCGGCGAATACTTCGGTGCCTGGAGCTACGGTGTGCCCGAATTGCCGGTCGGAAGCGGGAAGCAGCGTTCCTCGATCGTGGGGTCGAAGCGGATCGCAGCACCCGGATGTAACGCGAGCACGGTATCCCTCGCCCTCGCCCCCGGAATCTCGGCCGGCGTCGTCGAGGAACAAGACCTCGTCGCCGTGCTCGCGGTGGGACCGTCCGGAGCGGGCAAGAGCCTCAAGCTTCAGTATCTCGCGAGCGAGATCCTCGGTTCGGCGAACCCGTACGGTGTCGGTGGAACCCACCGGCACATCCCCGAAATTCAGCAGGCCCTTCGCGCGGCCGGCGCCACAAGCCCCACCATCTCGTTCACCCCGGTGATCGTGCCAATGTCGCGCGGGATACTGTCCACCGCGACCGCCCGAATCACGCCGGGCGTCTCCGCCTCCGAGGTGCGCTCCGCGTGGGAGGCTGCCTACGCCGACGAACCGTTCGTTCACGTCCTACCGGAGGGACGGATGCCGCGCACCGGCGACGTTCTGGGGTCCAACACGGTGCTCATCGGTCTCGCCGTCGACGAGGCCGCCGGCCGGGTAGTCACCGTCACCGCCCTCGACAATCTCGCCAAGGGCACGGCGGGCGCCGCCATACAATCCGCCAACATCGCGCTTGGCATCGACGAGTCCACCGGACTCCCCGTGGACGGAGTAGCACCGTGAGCGTCACCCACCCCAAGGGATTCGAGGCGGCCGGGGTCGAATCCGGGCTGAAGGGCAAGGGCGGGAAAGACCTCGCGCTAGTTGTCAACCGCGGACCGAGCAACGCGGCCGCGGCCGTGTTCACGAGCAACCGGGCGAAGGCCAACCCGGTCATCTGGTCGGAACAGGTGATTGCCGACGGAATCGTCAACGCGATAGTGCTCAACTCCGGGGGAGCCAACTGCTACACCGGCGCTCGCGGATTCCAGACCACCCATTCGACCGCGGAAGCCGTTTCCGCGCTCCTTGGCGGCTCGGCCTCCGACGTTCTCGTCTGCTCCACCGGCCTGATCGGCGAACAGCTGGATCTCGAAAAGGTGCTCGCCGGAGTCACCGCCGCGAACTCCGCGCTCAACGTCGACGGCGGACTGGATGCCGCGACCGCGATCATGACCACCGATACGCATCCGAAACAGTCCGTTGTCGCCGGCGACGGCTGGTCAATCGGGGGAATGGCCAAGGGCGCCGGGATGCTCGCGCCTGGACTCGCCACGATGCTCGTCGTCTTAACCACCGACGCCGCGTTGTCGTCCGCCGAGCTCGACAGTGCTCTCCGGTCGGCGACCCGCGTCACCTTCGATCGGCTCGACTCGGACGGGGCGATGTCGACCAACGACACCGTCGCCCTGTTGTCCTCCGGCGCGTCCGGGGTCACCCCGTCGGCCGAGGAGTTCGCCTCCGCAGTCGCCCAGATCTGCGAAGACCTCGCCACCCAGCTGCAGCAGGACGCCGAGGGGGCCGCCCACGACATCACGATCGAGGTGGTCAACGCCCTCACCGAGGATGAGGCCGTCGAGGTCGGTCGAGCGGTCGCCCGCAACAATCTGTTCAAGGCTGCCGTGTTCGGCAACGACCCGAACTGGGGGAGGGTGCTCGCCGCCGTCGGCACCACGAAGGCCGCATTCGACCCGTACAACATCGATGTCACGATGAACGGAGTCCGGGTCGCCCATCGCGGGGAGCCGGATGCGCCACGCGATCTCGTCGATCTCACCCCGCGGGCCCTGCACCTCGTCATCGACCTGCACTCGGGCGAGGCCACCGCGACCATCTGGACGAACGATCTCACGCACGACTACGTGCATGAGAACAGCGCGTACTCAAGCTGATGGGCGCGCACAGTCACGAGGCCGCCGCGAAGGCATCCGCGCTCATCGAATCGTTGCCCTGGCTGCAGCAATTCCAGGGCAAGACGATTGTCGTGAAGTTCGGTGGGAACGCGATGGTGAGCGAGGCGCTCAAGCATGCGTTCGCCGAGGACATGGTGTTCCTGCGCCAGGTCGGCATCCGTCCGGTGATCGTGCACGGCGGCGGTCCGCAAATCTCGGCGGAATTGGATCGGCGCGGAATCGCGAGCGAGTTCCGCGGCGGACTTCGAGTGACCAGCCCGGCCGCCTTCGAGGTGGTGCACGAGGTGCTCACCGCGCGGGTCGGCCCGGAAATCGCGTCTCTCATCAACTCGCACGGACTGCTCGGCGAGACGCTCTCCGGCGAGACTGACGGGCTCTTCGCGGGGACTCGACGCGGAACCGTCGTCGACGGCGAATATGTCGACCTCGGGCTCGTCGGGGACGTCACCCGCGTCGATCCGCGGCCGGTGCTCGAAATCCTCGACGCCGGACGCATCCCGGTCGTGTCATCCATCGCACCGGACGCCGCGACGCCGGGGCAATCACTCAACGTCAACGCAGATTCGGCCGCGGCATCCCTCGCCATCGCGCTTGGCGCGGCGAAACTCGTGATCCTCACCGACGTCGCCGGTCTATACCGCGACTGGCCGGACCGTGAGTCGCTCATTTCGACCATCGACTCGGCCGAGCTTCGGGCACTGCTTCCGTCGCTCGAGTCGGGGATGATCCCCAAGATGACGGCGTGCCTGGATGCCGTCGATGGCGGTGTCCCGAAGGCCGCGATCATCGATGGTCGCATTCCGCACTCGATCCTGCTCGAGGCATTCACCGCCGAGGGAATCGGCACAGAGGTTATTACCGCAATGGAGGAAGCATGATCGACACGGACAATTGGCGGGAACGCTTCAGCGACTCGATGATGGGCTCGCTTGCCGCCCCGATGGCGATGCTTCAGCGCGGTGAGGGGGCCCACGTCTGGGACGTTGACGGCACCCGCTACCTCGACTTCCTCGCCGGAATCGCGGTCAACGCGCTCGGTCACGCTCACCCGGTGCTCGTCGAGGCCGTGAGCAACCAGGTCGCGACGCTCGCCCACGTGTCCAACTACTTCGCGTCCCCGCCGCAGCTTGAGCTGGCCGAACGGCTCCTGAGGATCACCGGCGCCGGCGATGAGGGGCGCGTCTTCTTCTGTAACTCGGGAGCAGAGGCGATCGAGGCGGGAATCAAGCTCGCGCGACTCAACCGCGGTGGCGGTGAACGCACACGCATTCTCTCCCTCGTCAACTCATTCCACGGTCGCACCATGGGTTCGCTTTCGCTCACCGGCAAGCCGGCTCTTCGGGAGGCGTTCGAACCGCTGCTGCCGGGGGTCGAGCACATCCCGTCGACCATCGAGGCGCTCGAAGCGGCGATGGACGGAACAGTCTCGGCGATCTTCATCGAGCCGATCAAGGGAGAGGCAGGGGTTCTCGATCTTCCGGATGGCTTCCT
>JAUZFY010000352.1 GCA_030840185.1 Microbacteriaceae bacterium
GCGATGCTGTAGGTTGCGACATCGGCGTCGAAGCCCGGAGCCACGGTGAAGGCTGCTCCGACCAGTCGAGCCCGGTCGACTAGGGCAGCGGTGGTGATGGTTCCGGCGCCGACCGGATGCCCGGTAGCGGCTCCGGCGCGGACCGCGGCTCGGAGGGCGTCCTCGCTGGTATCGTCCTGCAGCGGGACCTCGACCAGTGTCATCCCCGCATCCCATGCTCGCTCGCACAGCATCACGGTCTCCGGAACGCCGAACCCGCGCAGGATCGCCATGACGCGGCTGCCGGCGAAGGCGTCGTCGAAGAACGTCTGGCTCGCTTCGACCTTCATCGTGATACCGCCGGCCGCCGCACAGCGAAGTCGGTCACAGACTCCAGCGCGGAAGCGGCAGCGGAATGCCCGGACCGCAGACGGTCTTCTGGGGACCCGCCGTCGAGAAAGGCGTGAATCCATCCCGCGGCGAACGCATCGCCGGCACCCACGGGCTCGACCACCTGCACCCGCGGGGCGGGAACCGACACGCGATCGGTTCCCCGAAACGAGACGGCTTCCTTTGAACCATCCTTGACCACCAACTCCGCCACACCGGGGAGTACGGCTCGAACGTCATCCGGCGTCGATGTGCGCCAGAGTGTCGCGGCCTCGTCAAGACCGACGAACACGACGTCGCAGCGGCCGGCGATCTCGGCCAGCGTACGGGCGGCGGTGTCGGTGTCGGGCCACAACGCGAGCCTATGGTTCACGTCGAAGCTGACCGCGCCGCCAGCCGAGTGGGTGGCACGGATCGCGGCGTCGACGCAGCGGGCGCAACTGTTCGAGAGCGCCGGGGTGATGCCGCTGAGGTGGAGTAATTTCGGGTGCAGCTCGACCGCGCGCGCCGCATCGGTCTCATCCATCCTGGATGCCGCCGACCCGGTGCGGTAATAGGTCACCCGCGATCCCCCGGGTGACGGGTCCTTGATGAAGAGGCCCGTTGGACCGCGCGGCTCGGTCATCACCGCGGTCAGGTCGATTCCCTCGGCGGCGAGCGAGCGCCGGATGCGGTGGCCAAGCGCATCCGCGCCGAGGCGACTCACCCAGGCGACGGTGTGGCCATAGCGAGCGAGTGCGAGCGCGACGTTGGATTCGGCCCCGGCCTGGGCGAGGAGGAACTCCTCGGCCTCGGCGACGGACCTCCCGTCCGAAGGCACCAATTGCCCCATGCACTCGCCGAGCGTGACTACATCCATCAGCCCTGTCCGGGCGGCAGGGACGCCATGATTTCCATTCCGGCCACATCGACGATGCGTCGCGACGTGAGCTCGGCCTCGCGTTCGTCGCGTGCCTCGACGGCGTCGACGATTGCGCGATGCGACTCGATCGCTTCCCTTTTGAATTCCCGCGGCACCAGATTCTGCTGGAACCGCACTCGAAGCGCGGCTTCGATTGGGTCGGCGAGCTGCTCCACGATCATGTTTCCGCTTGCGACAAGGAGCGCCCGGTGGAAGTCGACATCGGCGTTGGTGAACCAGGCCCAGTCCTTGGCATCCGAGGCGTCGCTCATTGCCTCAAGGGCCGAGCGAAGCCGCGCCAAGGATTCCGGCGTTCGCGCCTGGCAGGCCTGCCGGGCGGCTAGCGGCTCGATCGCGCTGCGCAGCCCGAGAAGTTCCTCTAGCTGCTGCGCCGATTCATCGCCGATTGAGCGCCATCGGATCACATCAGGGTCAAGCAGGTTCCAGTCGTTGCTTGGCCGCACGCGCGTGCCCGTGCGAGGCCGGGCCTGAACCATGCCCTTGGCTTCGAGCACCTTGAGCACCTCCCGGATCACCGTTCGCGACACCTCGAAGTCCTCGCCGAGCGACTCGGGAACGATTTGGTCGCCCGAGGAATGAACGCCGCTCGCAATCGACAGACCGACGGCCTCCACGATCTGGCCGTGGAGCCCCCGGAACGAGTTCGCCCCCGCGAGCTGACGACCGCCGTCGGCATCGTCCGATTGCTGTCCGAGTCTCGACCTTGCGGCGGATGGCCATGGCATCGTCATGCAGCACCTCTTCGGGGGTCGATTGACAGAAGGTCCTCGAATTCCTCAAGGAAGTTGTCGACCATGGTTCTCTCTTCAGCGTCAAGCCGGCGGGACGGCGCACGACAGTGGTCGGACGCCGTCCACCCGCGTCGCCATCCAATCATCTTCTCGGCCGCGACCATGAGGTCGACGCCTTGCATCCAGTACGAAATATAGGGCAACAGCCTGGTGTGAAGGGCCGCCGCTCCGGCCGTGTCGCCCCGTTGCCAGAGTTGCCAGATGCGCTGGTAGATCTCGACGAACGAGCATCCGGGCTGCACCCCGACGGCCCCGCGCCTAAAGGCATCGATCATCTGCACGCCCGCATACCCGACAGCTGCCGGCAGGGCGGGTGACTGCGCCGCGAGCGCGGCGATGAGGGAACCCGGTGGGGTCGACTCCACCTTCACCTCGGTCAGGTTGGTCGCAACCGACGCCAGGTCCGAGATCGCGCGGGCGTTCAAGGCGGTCCCGGTCAGGGCGGGCGCGTATTGCAGGATGACCGGTCGCGGAGCGACAGCCGCGGCGACCGCCAGAATGTGTTCCCTCACCGCGTCCGCGCTGGGGGAAAGCTGATGCGGCGGGAGCAGGTTGATCGCGTCGGCGCCCATCTCGATGGCGGTGCGTGCGCGGGCGACCGCAACGAGGGTCGCGTGGTCCGGGATCGAGATGATTCTGGTGAACGCCGGGAGTCCGGCGGTCCTGTCCAACAGGAGCCTGCACAGGTGGTCGCGCTCGCCGTCGGTCAACGCGAGATACTCCGAAGCGAATCCCGGGAACATTACCCCGGCGACCCCGGCTTCGACGACGTGATCGATCACCCTGATGAAGCCGTCTTCGTCGAGGTCCCCGGACGCGGTGAACGGGGTCTCGACGACGGGGCAGACACCGCGCACCGGGAGGGGAGGAGACCTGAATCGTGAGCGCATCA
>JAUZFY010000353.1 GCA_030840185.1 Microbacteriaceae bacterium
AGGTGGAGCTCTCAGCCGGTTGTCGGCCGTGGTGCCGCGAGCACGCCGTAGAAGCGCCTCTCGAACACGACGCGCGCGAGGCGCGTGACGCGCAGGTAATCCTCTTCGAGACGACTCGCCGAGCCAGGAGGATATTCGAGGAGCCGCGCGACGCCCTCGAGCTGCTGACGGTCGGTCGGCAGCACATCGGACGTGCGCGCGAGCCAGAGCGTCATGGCCGACCGCGCGCGCGAAGCCAGAATCCAGGCGTTTCGGAGCTTATCCGCGTCCGTCGCGGTCACGAGACCGTCCGCCGTCGCCGCGGCAAGCGCCTCGAGTGTGGAGGTGGTGCGCAGACCCGGTACGTTGGCGCCGTGCTGCAATTGGATGAGCTGAACGAACCACTCGACATCGCTCAGCGATCCGCGCCCCAGTATGAGGTGCCGCGACGGGTCGGCCGCCAGAGGAAGTCGTTCGGACTCGACCCGCGCCTTGATCCGCTTGACCTCCCGGATGTCGTTCTCGCTGATGGCGCGAGGAAAACGGACCTCGTCGGCGAGGGCCTCGAACTCGGCGGTGAGGGCCGGATCCCCCACGGCGGCGCGCGCCCTCAGCAGCGCCTGGGCCTCCCAGGTGAGAGACCAGCGGGTGTAATAAGCGCGGTAGGAATCGAGCGATCGCACGATCGCGCCATTCTTTCCCTCCGGGCGCAAGCCGACGTCAAGGTCGAGCGGCAGGCGTAAGTCCTCGGTGTGCCGCGTGAGTTGCGCGACTATCGACTCGGCTCGAGCCTGCGCCGCGGCGGGCGACGCAGTCGTCGCTCGGTAGACGTACATCACGTCCGCATCCGACCCGAATCCAAGCTCCTGACCGCCGTAACGTCCCATGGCGATGATCGCGAACTCGATGCCGTCATCCGCGCTGCCCGCCGAGCGGATCGCGCCGAGCACCCCGGTGAGCAGAGCGGTGTTCACGTCGGAGAGCGCGCGGCCCAGCTCTTCCACCCTGACCCGCCCGAGAATTGCGCCGATCGCGAGCCGGAGCACCTCTCGGCGGCGAGCCGTGCGTAACGCGAGGGATGCGGTTTCGACGGCATCGTGTCTGGCGAGCGTGGCAGCCGTCTCCTCGAGCAGCGCGGCAAGGGGGCGCGGATCGAGTTCCTCCTCGTGATCGAACCAGGCCGCGGCCTCGGGGATCCGCTCGAGCAGCGCGCCGACGAAGCGCGACGCGGAAAGCACGTTGGTCAGCCGTTGCGCTGCCCCGGAGGAGTCCCGCAGCATGCGCAGGAACCAGTACGACTCGCCAAGATCGTCGCTCAACCGCCGGAAGGCCAAGAGTCCGTAGTCCGGGTCGGCGCCGTCCGCGAACCATTGAAGCATCACCGGCAGCAGGTGCCGCTGAATTGCCGCCCGTCGAGATACGCCACCGGTGAGAGCGGCGATGTGAGCGAGAGCGCCCTTCGGGTCCCGGAACCCGATCGCGGCAAGCCGAGCGACAGCCTGGTTGCTGCTGAGGGCGAGCCCGTCGTCGTGCAGCGCCGCTACAGCGGAGAGAAGCGGACGGTAGAACAGCCGCTCGTGCAGACTCCGTACCTCGAGCTTGGTGCGCGTCCATTGATCGGTGAGATCCTCGGCGCTCGAGGCGAGTCCGGTCGCGCGAGCGAGTATGCGCAGCGCCTCCTGGTCGTGCGGCATGAGGTGGGTTCGCCGCAGCTGGGACAGCTGCAGCCGGTGCTCGAGCAGCCGCAGGAATCGATAGTCCCGCGAGAACTTTGCCGCCTCGACCCGACCGATATAGCCGCGTTCGGCCAGGGCGCCGAGGGCGCCGATGGTCGAGCGTTGCCGGATGCCGTCGTCGGTCTGACCGTGTACGAGCTGCAGGAGTTGGATGGTGAATTCGACATCACGCAACCCCCCCGGGCCGAGCTTCAGCTGATAGTCGATCTGGGCGCTCGGGATGTTGTCGGTCACGCGTTCACGCATCCGCTGGACACCCTCGACGAAGTTCTCCCGCGAGGCACTCGACCACACTTTGGGCGCGACGGCCTCGACGTAGCGCTCCCCCAGATCATGGTCACCGGCAAGTGGACGTGCCTTCAGCAGAGCCTGGAACTCCCAGCTCTTCGCCCACCGCTCGTAATAGGCGAGGTGTGAGTCAAGGGTGCGCACGAGGGCACCGTCTTTCCCCTCGGGCCGAAGGTTGGCGTCCACCTCCCAGAGTTCCGGTTCTCGTGCGAGATCGTGGATGCCGCGCATCGTCGCGATGGCGAGCCGTGTGGCGATTTCGACCGCTCGGTCGTCGCTCAGCCCGTTGGCGCCTTCGGCGACGAAGATCACATCGACGTCGCTCACGTAGTTCAGTTCCCGCGCACCGGCCTTACCCATCCCGATGATGGCCAGTCTCGTGGCAGCCACTTCGCTCTCCGGGAAATGCACCGTCTTCCGCGCGATCGCGAGCGACGTGTCGAGGGCAGCCGCAGCGAGGTCTGCGAGGGCCGCGGCGACACCATCGAGGCCGTCGAGCGGATCCGCCTGCCCGAGGTCAAACGCGGCGAGCTGCGCCACGTGCCGGCGGTAGCGGCGTCGCAGGGCGTTCCACGCCGACTCCTCGTCGTCGGGGTCCGCTTCAACCACCGCGGCGAGGAGGTCGTCGCGGTAGGACTGAGGCTCGAGCGGTTGGTCGATCGGCGCGGCGAGGGCGGACAGCTCGCTCGGGTGGCGGAGAAAGAATTCGCCGAGCCCGCGCGAGGCCCCGACCACCCGAATCAGTCGGTGGGCCACATCCGAATCGGCGAGCACGGCCGAGGCCTCGTCGGGAGCATGACGGAGAAGCGATCCGAGGAGACCGAGCGCCTGGTCGGCGTCGGCGGCGTGCGCGAAGAACGGAAGGAACCCCTCAACCGAGAAACCGCCGTCCGGGGCGGCGACGCCGATCTCGGCGAGCGTCGCGACAGCCTCGTCTAGCCGAGCAAAGCCGAGCCTCGCAAGGTCGGTGAGGGTGGACTGTTCCCGAGCCATCGCAGTCGAATCCGCCTCAGCCCTACAGCATCTCCAGGTTGCTCTTCAATTCGTACGGCGTCACCTGTGCGCGGTACTCCCGCCATTCCTGGCGCTTGTTGAGGAGGACATAGTTGAACACCTGCTCCCCGAGCGTTTCAGCGACGAGTTCCGAATCCTCCATGAGGGAGACTGCGTGGTCGAGGCTCGCCGGCAGTTGGTTATATCCGAGAGCGCGGCGTTCGGCATCGGAAAGCTCCCACACGTTGTCCTCGGCCTCTGCTGGCAGTTCGTAGCCTTCCTCGATGCCCTTGAGCCCCGCTGCGAGCAGCAGGGAGAAGGCGAGGTACGGGTTCGCAGCGGAGTCGATGGCGCGGTACTCGACACGCGCGCTCTGACCCTTGTTCGGCTTGTAGAGCGGAACTCGAACGAGAGCAGAACGGTTGTTGTGACCCCAGGTGACAAAGCTCGGGGCCTCCCCCAGCTTGTTTTGCGACGCTCCGCCCCACAGTCGCTTGTATGAGTTGACGAACTGGTTGGTGACGGCGGTTATCTCGGGGGCGTGTCTGAGCAGCCCGGCGATGAACTGGCGACCGATCTTCGACAGCTGATACTGGCCGGCCGCGTCGTAGAACGCGTTGCTGTCGCCCTCGAAAAGCGACATGTGAGTGTGCATGCCGGAGCCGGGCTCGCCGGAGAGCGGCTTCGGCATGAACGTCGCGTAGACACCCTGCTCGATCGCTACCTCTTTGATCACGGTTCGGAAGGTCATGATGTTGTCGGCCGTCGTGAGCGCGTCGGCGTAGCGCAGGTCGATCTCGTTTTGGCCGGGTCCGGCCTCGTGGTGGCTGAACTCGACCGAGATGCCGAGATCCTCGAGCATTCGCACCGACCGACGACGGAAGTCGTGTGCCGTGCCACCCGGGACGTTGTCGAAGTACCCGGCCTTGTCGACCGGCTCTGGGCCCTCTTCGCCGAACGCAGAGCTCTTCAGCAGGTAGAACTCGACCTCCGGATGCGTGTAGAAGGTGAATCCCCGATCGGCAGCGGTCGCCAGGGTGCGCTTCAGCACGTTGCGTGGATCGGCAACGGCCGGCTGGCCATCCGGCGTGGTTATGTCGCAGAACATGCGAGCAGTCGGGTCGATCTCGCCCCGCCACGGCAGAATTTGGAACGTCGCCGGGTCCGGGTGGGCGAGCACATCCGCCTCGTAGGAGCGGGTGAGCCCCTCAATTGCGGACCCGTCGAACCCGAGCCCCTCGGAGAACGCACCCTCGACCTCGGCCGGAGCGATCGCCACAGATTTGAGCGTGCCGACAACGTCGGTAAACCAGAGCCTGATGAACTTGACTCCGCGTTCTTCAATTGTGCGAAGAACGAAGTCACGCTGCTTGTCCATGTGCTCCTCTAACCCCTGAATTCGGGGCTGTTCTTCCCCGACTATTAGGCTAGTGGCTATGTGCCGACTCCGCTTGGCGCTTGGCCAGACCAATCCTGTTGTCGGCGATCTGTCAGGAAATCCGCCACACCATGCAGGGGGCCGGGCCCGCGGGTTCGCATGGCGCCGATCTCCCCGCGGAAGTCTCCTCGCGCGGCCGAGTTGCCCACTAGGGCTTGATCGGCGATAACTGCCGTCCCAGCCGCAGGCCATCGCTAGGCTTGGCGCTATGACAGACCCCACCGCCGCGGCGGCTCAGGCGAACCTCAAGCGCGTC
>JAUZFY010000356.1 GCA_030840185.1 Microbacteriaceae bacterium
GTTGGTGATGACAGTTTCGAGGGCTCCTTGCCTTCGTCTCGTGGTGCCCTGGGCCATCGAATCGCGAATCGACTTGCCCCCGACGAAGTCCGCCTCCTCGCCGCCGAAGGTGAGGTCCCGTTCCACCTCGATCCAGAGGTCGGTGTCTCCCAGCCGGATCTGGTCCCCGGTGGTGGGACCGTAGATTGCGGCGTAGGTCTCGCGGCTGACTCTAACCATCGAGCTGCTCCTTCGTTGCGTTAGCGATCTGGATGCCCGGAACCCGTCTGCGGCCCCGGAGGGCGACACCGTCCAGCTCGCGTGAGGCGCCGGGTTCGAAGCGCTGCGACGTTCCGGAGGGGATGTCGAGCCGGAAGCCCCGCGCCGTCTCCCGGTCGAACTGGAGGGCGGAATTCACGTCGGGCAGATGCACGTGCGAGCCGACCTGGATCGGGCGGTCGCCGGTGTTGAGAAAGACCAACCTGATCCGTTCGTCCGTCGTTCTGTCGGCGTTCAGCTCGTGAGTCCCAGGACGCACGCGGACGGCGCCGGGCCCGGAATCGCTAGTGCTTGCCATGTCAGTCTCCTGCTCTGTCGGTCAGGCGATCGGCCTGTGTAGGGTCACGAGCTTGCGGCCGTCGGGGAAGGTTGCTTCTACCTGCACATCGGCGATCATCTCGGCGACGCCGTCCATGACGTCATCCCGCGCCAGCACCGCCCGGCCCTCCACCATCAGGTCGGCGACGCTCGCACCCTCCCTGGCGCGTTCGATCACCCAGGTGCTCAGCAGGGCGACGGTTTCCGGATAGTTCAACGCGACTCCCCGTTGCAGGCGGTCGCGTGCGACCATTCCGGCAACGGAAAGTAGCAGTTTCTCGGTGTCGGCTGGCGTCAGATGCACGGTGTCTCCCTTGCTAGTTGTCGGTGTTCGGGGTTTCGTCTCCACCCCGCCCGGAAAGCTGTTCCAGCACGAGGAAGACGGCCGAGTGATCGAGTCCGCCGTGTCCGTTGGCCTTGAGTGAACCGAGCAATTCTGCGGCGAGCGAGCCGAGGGGAATGGCGACCCCGGCTTGTCGTGCGGCCTCGGTCACGATCCCCATGTCTTTGTCGTGCAGCTCGACGCGGAATCCTGGCGTGAACGTGCGGTTGATCATGTTCGGCGCCTTGCGGGAGAGGACTGTGCTGCCGGCCAACCCTCCACCGAGGACGGTGATCGCCGGTTCCGTCTTCACCCCGTACGCCTCGAGGAAGACTATGGCCTCGGCAACCAACCCGAGGGTTCCGGCAACGATCAGCTGGTTCGCTGCCTTGACGATCTGGCCGGACCCTGCCGGCCCGACGTGCACGACCGTCTTGCCCACCGCGTCGAAGACGGCTTTCGCATCGTCGAAATCGTCCGGTTCTCCGCCAACCATGATCGAGAGGGTTCCCTCGATCGCACCCTGCTCGCCGCCGGAGACGGGAGCGTCCAAAACCCGGAAGTCCCCGCCCGTGCCCTGTTCGGCCAGACGAGCGGATGCGTCGGCCTTGATGGTCGAGAAGTCGATAATCAGCGCACCCGGCCTGGCGTTCGCAAATACCCCGTTCTCGCCGGTCAGTATCCCCACCACATCCGGGGTGTCCGGAAGCATAGTAGCGATGATGTCGGCATCCTTCACGGCGTCGACGACGCTGCTTGCGGCGCGACCCCCGTGGGCGACGAGCGCATCGATCGACGGTGTGCTCCGGTTGAAGCCGACCACGTCGAACCCAGCCCTTACGAGATTGATTGCCATTGGTCGGCCCATGATCCCGAGGCCGATGAACGCGACGGTGGTCATGACGTGCCCTCCGGCGCGCGCGCCTCAGACGGCAGGAAGCGGAGGTTCAGGAGCTCGCCCCTGAAGTCGTCGTTGGGGAATTCGCCGTCCCGGTAGACGACAGTGCCGCCGCAGACGGTCACGTGCGGCCACGCCTTAAGGGTCATCCCCTCGTACGGGCTGTAGTCCACGGCGGAGTGCAGGTCGGAGAGCGTAACTACCCGTTCGCCCTCGTCAAGAACGACCAGGTCGGCATCCATACCGATGGCGACGCGACCCTTGCTCGGCAGCCCGAACCTGACCGCCGCGTTGCGCGAGGTGAGTTCGATGAGCCGTTCCATGCTCATGCCGTGGTTGTAGACGAGGTGGGTGAGTAACAGCGGCAGCATCAGGCCGATGCCGGGAAGGCCGGGCTTCGACGTCTCCCACTCCTTCTTCGTCGCCGCCGGCCATACGTTGTGATCCGACCCGAAGAAGTCGATGTCGCCCGCGAGCACGGCCGCGGTGATCGCATCGGCCAGTTCGGGGTCGCGCAGCGGAGGAGCTACCTTTCCCTCCGGGCCGATCTCGGATTCGGTGGTGAGCACCATGTAGTGCACGCAGGATTCCAGCTGAGCGCCCGGGTACTTCAACGCTTTACGCGCCCGGATCGCTTCGAGGCTCGACACGTGCACGATGGAGACCGCACAGTCCGCCTCTTCCGCAAGGTACATCGCCGTCCAGGCCGCATCGCCCTCGGCGATCGTCGGTCGGGAGCGTTCCCAGCCCGCCAGCGAATCCAGCCCGGCCACGCTCTCGTGGTGCATACAGGCATCCACGATGTCGCCATCTTCCGCGTGAACTAGCGCCTGGGCACCGTTTGCCGAG
>JAUZFY010000357.1 GCA_030840185.1 Microbacteriaceae bacterium
ATGGCGAGCGCTGATCGCCGAGCTCAACGAACACGGTGGTGTCGCGGGCCGGCAGATCGACCCGGTGTTCCGAGTCGCCGCGATCCTCGACAAGGATCAGCAGCGGGCCACGTGCCTCCGGTTGGCCCAAGATGACAAGGTGTTCGCCGTGCTCGACGCCGGGGGGGCGACGAGCGCCGAACTGGCGCCGTGCTACACGACCGAGAACGGACTCCCGCTTCTGGGAAGTGGGGCGGTTGGGTTGTGGGATGACGCCTTCGCGGACAGCCGGGGGCTGATGTTCATCCTCATGCAGCGGGGTTCGCGCCAGATGCGCAGCTTCGTCGCTGAGCTCGCCTCGAACGGCCGGGTGAAGGGCAAGATCTGCGGGATCATCGGCGACGGGTGGCAGGGAGCATCTCCGAAGGCCGGCGAGATGCTGCAGGCCGAGCTCGAGCAGCGGGGCTGCAAGGTCGTGCGCCGGGAGACCATGTCGGCTGATCTCGCGACGGGCTCTTCGCAGATCCCGCTTGCTGTCCAGCAGATGCGCGCCAGCGGCGCCAATTCGGTGTGGTTCCTGGTGAACCCCGTGTATGCCGTGCAGTTCGTGCAGAACTCCGAGAGCCAGGGTTACCTCCCCGATTACAACATGACCGACTGGCTCGCCGGGGCGAGCGACTTCACGGTGCAGAACATGCCGTCCGGGTTCTTCGATCGGGCTGCCGGCGTCACGTCAGCCCGGCTCGGCGAAGGCCGGGCCAACATGCCCGAGATCCCCGAATCCGCCGCCTGCCGCGAGATCGTGGAGCGGCGCTCGGGCACGAAGCTCGACCGAAACGCGCTTGCCTACCAAACCCCTATCACCGCCTGCTCCGAGCTGCAGCTCTTCGCCAGAGCAGCCGGTGGCCTCGGGCCGAACCTGACGAGGGCGGCGTTCGTCGGCGCCCTGGCCCGCATCGGTGCGTACACCCCCGGGTTCCAGAGCCCCGGCACGTTCTCCCCGGGCAAACCGGATCTCGCCGACGGGGTCCGCACCTTGGTGGCTCGCGACTCGTGCAAATGCTGGGTCGCCTCCGGTCAGTTCCATCAGTACGGGTGATCGAGTAACCGAGCCCCGACAATGGCCGGCGTCGGGCGCCGGCACTCGTACCCTCAGTGGGTGACGCGCGATGGATCCGCCACCCGCGAGAAGCTTCTCGACGCCGCCGCCAAGGCCTTCGCTGAGCACGGAGTCGTGAACGCCTCGATGCTCGACATCACCCGCAACGCGGGTCAACGAAACCGCGGTGCGCTGCACTACCACTTCGGCTCACGAGACGGGGTCCTCGCCGCCGTGCTCGACCGCCATGTCGACTTTCTCGAGAAGCGAGAGCGAGAGCTCCTCGACAAGGCGCTCAGCTCCACGCCGGTGCAACTCGCACTCGTTGTCGAGGCGATCGTCCGTCCGGTCGTTGAGCTCGCCGCGAGCGGCTGGCGGGGCCGTTGCTACCTGCTGATCGTTGCCGAGCTCGCGGGTGAGATGCCCAACAACCTGGCACCCGAAGTCGCGGCGACGCTCGCGAAAACTGCGGGAAGGTCGGTGTATGACGCGTTGGCCGAACGGCTACCCGCACTGCCGGTGAACGTCCGCGACGAACGGCTTGCTCTGATCACCGTGTTCATGCTGCGAGCTGTCGCTGACCGAGCCCGCTTGATGGGCCTCCGCAGAAAGAGCCGACCCCAGCTCGACGACGAGGCGTTCATCAAGAACCTCGTCGCGATGGTCGTCGCCGCGGTCTTCGCGCCAGTGGCGTGAGCACCCACGGCGATGACGAGGCGCTTGCCGGTCGTGTGACGGCGAGCGCGACGACGCGGCCATCAGACGTCGCCTGTCGCAGCCTGCGACTGGACCCGGGCTGCGAGTGCGACGTTCATGGCGGCGAAGCCGTCGCTGGTGTCACGGAGCACGGACTTCATGAGCGGCACCAGGGCGCCCCGGAAGACCTCACGCTGGCAGAACCGGGTGTGACCGTTGGGAAGGGACTCGAGGGCGAGGGTGTGCGCGCCGTCGAAGACTCCGGGCGCGAGCACGCGGCCGAGCCACGAGATCTCACGGCCGGGCTCGAAGGCGGTCACGGTCGGTCGGAAGGTCATCTTCCGGCGACCGGGCCGGATGGTGACGCTGAGGCGGTCGCCGACAGCGACCGGCGCCCGATCGATGGTGAGAAACGGATTCCACTCGCTGTAGGCGTCGGCGTCGGTGAGGACGCCCCAGACGGCCTGGGGCGCTGCGGCGATCTCGATGTTGTGCTCGATGACCTTCATGTGGTGCTCCTCGGTTGTGTGGCGTGTGGTGCTCGGAGTGCGTCGATTCCGGAGCGCCAGGCGGCGTCGAGGTCGGCATCGGGCGGGAAGCGATCGGCGAGCTCGAGGCTCGTCATGCCGTGCGCGAACGCCCACGCCGCTCGTGCGCGGTCAGCATCTCCTCCGCAGGCTTTGACGATCGGTGCGGCGGCGGCGGCTTCGACGCCCTCGGGGAGCCGGTCGCGTTCGAGCGGGCGACTGGTCATGAGCAGGTAGAGGTGTGGGTGCGCGGTAGCCCAGGACCGGTACGCCCTGGCGAGGGCGGTGAGAGGGTTCCGGGAGCGGCTCGCAGCAACGAAGGCTTCGGCCTGCTCGACGAATCCTGCCGCGACGAGCGCTGACTCGAGCGCCTCTTTGTCGGGGAAGTGCTTGTACAGCGACGGGGCCTGGATCCCGAGGCTCTCAGCGATGGCTCGCATCGTCACCGCCTCCGGGCCGCCCGCCTCCAGAAGTTCGCGCGCCGCGTCGACGATCTCCGCCTGACGGCCAGTGAGTCGTTCACGCACGCTGCCAGCCGTCCTTCATGCGGAGGGCAGATGCGCTGCCGGTCGCTGCGACGATCAACCACACTCCACGCCTCGTCTTCAAACGATGGTGAACGGGCGCAATCGGCATCGCGATCATCGGACCCTCTCTCTTGTCGAAGGCTTACGTCGTTAGCCACTTTAGGCTAACGACGTTAGCTCGTCAATGGCCCACATCCCCGTGCCAGGACTGGACGTCAGGGCAGGATCTTCGTGACCTCGGCGATGACGATCGCTGGCTGATCGATCTCGATGTGGTGGCCGGTGTGTTCGACGGTGACGGTGGTCGAGGTGCTCGACAGCGCAGCCCATCGTTCGACGCCTTCTGCCCATGCCGCATCGAGCCGCGCGAGCTGGGTATCCGGCAGGCTCGGATCGGTCCGGTGCGCCGCGGTCATCACGGTCATCGGAAGATCACCCAGCGAGGTGACCTGTCTTGCAGCCTCGAAGGCTGGGAAGACGTCGAGCCGCTCCGAGTCCTGGGTCGGGTCATGCATGACGGCGCAGGCCGGTTGGTAGGCAGGGACCGAGCACACGGTCGTCGGCCATGTGAGAGGGCTGGCATCGAGCAACACGAGTCCCGCGACCTCGTTCGGGTACTCGGATGCGAACGTGACCGCTTCGGCGCCGCCGAAGGAGTGCCCGAGGACGACGTAGGGGCCCAACTCGCCCGCAGCTTCGAGTAGGGCGTGAAGGTCGGCTGCCTGTGTCTCGAATGTCTGGGCGGTCTTCGGGGCGTCGCTGTTGCCTGTGCCGAACCGGGAGTAGGAGCAGACCCGCGCCCTTTGTTCGAGCGTCGGCTCGACGCCTCCCCAGTGGTCGCCGGCGTCGTCCCATCCGGCGACCAGCAGCACTGTCGTGGGTCCGCGGCCGACGCATCGA